>CAZWKK010000169.1:0-4745 GCA_964634855.1 uncultured Anaerolinea sp. | reverse complement strand
TCTACCTGGCCAATGATGTGCCCGAACCGGCCGACGCCAACGCCTATCAACGCGCAGTGGAAGCAGCCATCATCCGCCTGGCCAAAGCCACCCACGGACGCATGCTGGTGCTCTTTACCTCGTACGCCCAACTCAAACGCACCTCGCAAAGCATTGCTGCTGCCCTGGGCGAAGCAGATATTCAGGTTTACGAACAGGGAGAGGGCGCTTCCACCAACACCCTGCTGGACAGCTTCCGCGAGGCTGACCAGGCTGTTCTGCTGGGCACGCGTGCATTCTGGGAAGGCGTTGATATCCCCGGCGAGGCGCTTTCGGTGCTGGTGATCGTCAAGCTGCCCTTTGATGTGCCTTCAGACCCCATCATTGCCGCCCGCTCGGAAACTTTTGACGATTCCTTCAACGAGTACAACCTGCCCGAGGCCATTCTGCGCTTCCGCCAGGGCTTTGGTCGTCTCATTCGCACCCAGTCTGACCGCGGCGTGGTGGCTATTTTAGATAAACGTGTGCTTACCAAAAAATATGGCCGCCAGTTCATTGAAAGCCTTCCCACCTGCACCACCAAAGTGGCCTCCGTGGCCGAACTCCCCTCTGCAGCCGCAAAGTGGCTGAACTTATAACTCTAGCTTTTTGAACCAGAAAGGACCTCTCATGAAGTACATTCTTGGTGTCATGCGTCTTCCCTTTTTGATCCTCGGGCCAGCCTGTGTTTTCCTGGGCATGGCTATGGCCATTGCTGCCAAAGGGCCTATCAACCCATGGCATGCTGTGCTTTGCTTTGTGGGAGCTGTCCTGGCCCACATCGCAGTCAACGCCCTCAATGAATATGAAGACATCCGTTCAGGCCTCGACCTGAAGACCAGCCCCACACCTTTCAGCGGCGGCAGCGGCACATTACGCCAGGATCCCAGCAAGGCCCCATACGCCCTGGGTACCGGTTTGGTTGCTGCTTTGCTCACGGCCGCCATCGGCGTTTATTTTGCTTTTCTCTTTGGTTGGCCAATCGTGGTCATTGGCGGGTTGGGACTGCTGATCATCTTCCTTTACACACCACTTTTTAACCATTCCCCCTTCCTTTGCCTGGTATCCCCAGGGCTTGGGTTCGGCACCCTCATGGTGTTGGGCACTTACTATGTGCTGGCAGGAGGCTTTAGTTGGATGGCTGCAATGGCCTCGTGTATCCCCTTCTTTTTGGTCAGCAATCTGCTGCTGCTCAACCAGTTCCCCGATGCTGATGCAGACGTCAGCGTTGGTCGGCGCCACTATCCCATTTTGATCGGCAAAAAAGCCAGTGCTTTGCTTTATGTGGCCTTTTTGGCCGCCACCTATGTCACCCTGATTGTCGGCGTTGTGGTGGGATTCTTCCCGTTCTGGTGTCTCATCGGGTTAGCCACCCTCTTTTTTGCCATACCCACCAGCATTGCCGTCCTTAAAAACGCAGAAAACATTCCCCAACTGATCCCCTCATTGGCTCAAAACGTGCTGTTGAACATCCTCACGCCTGTTCTGGTTGGAATTGGCTTCCTGATCTGACCTCACCAACAATTAAGATAAAAAATATTCAAAAAGTGGGAAGCAATTTTTAGCTGACCGCGAGTTTTTGATTTGATTATGTGCAAGAACGCAATACAAGAATTTGATTGTAAATCCTCAATTAGATTTAATTATTTTGCAGTAATATTAATTTAGCAGCCCTTACTCATCCAATCTGGCTTCATTAATGTGAAAATTTAGAATATTTAAAGTGAATTGACCGTGCAAATTAGGAGACCGGCCTCAATGTTCGCTCACCTGTTCAATCGATGGGGTTCCCGTTACCCATTCTAAATATTGTTGCTTGTGCAATTAATTAACACCCCCCTCATAATCATTTTGACCTCGTTACCGGTACAACATAATGCCGGATTTTCTCAGGAGTTGGGTAAACAACTCTTGTTCATAGGTGCCATCGGGCTCATAATTCGCAACATTTTCCTCCTTTGCCTACAATACTCTATCAATCAAACCATGTTGAAGCAGATCAACGCTAAGCATGGACCCACTCAGCCTGCTGCTCAGCCCAATCGAGAACGGATAGCCTGGCGACAAGCGACTACTTTTACCGATAAGTATCTTACTTTCGAGTTTTTTGGCACCCTTCTTTTTGCTTTGATGCCAACCATATTTTTTGGCCGCTCAGTTTTCCACATCAATATTGCCCAGTCAATTCATGTTGGGCTGTCTACCCTTGCAGCTTGTATCGCCATGGTTACGCTGGAAACTTTGTCACTGAACAAGTTGTTTGAACCAGTGCTCGAGGCGTTGTTACCAGTAGATTATGACACCCAACTTGTGGGACTGAGCGGAATGCGCCTGTGGCAAAAGCTGACCCTACTCATTTTTGGATTACTCGCCGTCAACATGTTACTGGTTGTCCCTACTGCCATTGAGCAGATCAGGAATGTTTCTAACAGCACTCAAATTCCTCCTGATCTCACAGAGGTATACAAGGATATCTTCAAAGCTGCAGCCGGCGCTTTTGTGATTGGGCTAATCCTTATTGCCGAATTGGTGATCTACTTTTCTACCCCTTTCAGAAAGTTGATCGAATTTTTTGCAAAAATCGATGAAGGTGACCTTAGTCAGCGACTTCCCATCTCTTTGCCAGATGAATTTGGCCGTGTAAACATCTACATCAACCAGGGAGCCAGCCAACTTCAAAAACTCACCACCTCTCTGGAAGACCTGGTTAAAGAACGAACGCAACAACTTGAAAAGGTAAACAGTGAACTGGTCATTCAGCTTGCTGAACGAAAACGAATTCAAGAACGGCTCACATACGCATCCTTGCATGATCCACTTACCGATTTGCCCAACCGGGTTCTTTTCCTTGATCGCCTAACCCATGCTATGGATCGATCACAACGAAATGCTGCTAAGGGATATGCAGTCTTATTCCTCGATCTGGACCATTTTAAGGTAGTGAATGATAGCATGGGGCACCAGATCGGCGATCAACTTCTGATTGAAACGGCACACCGCATCCACGCTTGCCTACGAAAACAAGATACTGTGGCTCGCTTAGGGGGCGATGAATTTGTGATCTTATTGGAAGACCTGAAAACGCCTAACGAGTACAAAGCCATCTCCGAGCGCATTTTACAGAATCTGAACAAACCAGTTGAACTTGGAGGAAGCAGAGTTTTCATATCCGTCAGTATTGGCATTGTGCTGAGTGACCCCAGATACACTCTGGCAGAAGATATGTTACGCGATGCAGATATTGCCATGTACCGCGCCAAAAAGCTTGGCCGCAACCGTTCTGTTATCTTCAAGCCTTCCATGTTGGCAGGTGTGATGAGTCATATTGAAATGGAAACCAGTTTGCGCAAAGCGTATCAGAACCAGGAATTTGTGGTGCACTACCAACCCATTGTGAATACGACCACTCATCAAATAATTGGCTTCGAAGCACTGCTACGTTGGCAACACAAAAGACGTGGGTTGATCTTGCCTGCTGAGTTCATCCCCACGCTTGAAGAGACAGGCCTCATTGTTCCGGTGGGCTATTGGGTATTGGATCAAGCCTGCCAACAGATCAAAAAATGGCAACTTCAATACCCTTCCGATCCTCCCATCTCGGTCAGTTTTAATATCACCACGAGACAATTCATCCAACCAGACCTGGTGAAAAAACTGGCAGAAACCTTAGAAAATTACAAGTTAGATCCCAGTAGCCTTAAGCTGGAACTTAACGAAAGCCTTGTGGTAGAAGACTCCGCTGCTACTGCATTCGTTCTGAAGGAATTACAAAAACTAGGCATTCAGGTACAAATCGATGATTTTGGTACCGGTTATTCTGCGCTAGGTTATTTGCACACCTTGCCGATCGATGCCCTTAAGATCGACCGTACGTTTATTAGTGAGCTGATGAATTCAGAAAGTGGCGCAGAGATCGTGCGAACGATCCTCGAACTGGCACACAATCTGAAAATGTCCGTCATTGCAGAAGGGGTGGAAACCAAGGAGCAACTGACTGCACTCAAAGCTATGAATTGTGAATTTGCGCAGGGATTCTTCTTTGCCAAAGCGGTCTCCCCAGATGAGGCCACCACTCTTTTAGAGAATTCTCTGAAAATCTACTAGACACTTAAAAAAAGAATTATTCGCAGGTTGTTCTCTAATTATCTGATAATGATCTTGTTCGGCATGGAGTGGCTAAAGGCACGCAGGGGGAAAGTAGCGACTAGCGTCGCAGCCACTATCCTGGCGTCACCAGGACCTTTTCTTGAACACGAAATACAAGACAAAGCTGCCAGCAAAGCAGATCAATGCCAGAAGGTACCAAAGACCCTGGCCCTTCCGAGGCGCATTCGTTGCTTGAGGGGTAGCAGTAGGTACACTTGGCTGGACTGTAGGCGAGCCAATTGAAGTTGCAGTCAACTCAAGCGTTGATACTCCCTGCATGGACACCTCAGCAGCGGTTGCCGTGGGAGTGGCGCTTATTCCTTCCGGCGAAGGAGTGACGCTGCGTACAGGCCAAAATACCACTGAAGTGGCAGTGGGTGTTTGTGTCACCGTTGGACCCGCCGTGGCGTGGCGAGCGGTGGGCGTAGGTGTGATCTTGGCCAGCGCCTGCTGCATGGCCGGCCCGATCTGGATGAGGCCATAACCGTAACTCGAATCATACCCCGCCGCACCAAGATCCAACGCACTGGAGTGGATGAGGTTGACCACATCACTGGAATATTGCATAGAGGGCATGCTGA
>CAZWKK010000168.1:0-4812 GCA_964634855.1 uncultured Anaerolinea sp. | reverse complement strand
GATACTGAAGGCAACCCATTGGGAAATTTGGAAGTGGCTGATGTACATGCTATTCCCACCAGTGACCGAACGCAGATCGTGGTGGTTGAAGCACCTGTGGGCATCGCTCCCCTGATCGCGGGCATCCGCATTCAGGAAAACCCCATCACCCAACCCATGCACCAATACGTTCATCATGTTACAGATGACACCATCGTTTGTCGGTGTGAACACGTCACAGCAGGCGAAATTCGCGCCCTCATCCGCCAGGGATATCGTGATATTAATGAGATCAAAACGGTCACCCGTCCCTGCATGGGTGCCTGTGGCGCCAAGACCTGTGCAAGTCTCATTCAGCGGCTCTTCCGCGAAGAAAACGTACCAGTCAATGAAGTGACCGATCCCTCTCGTCGGCCAATCTTTATGGAAGTTCCTTTGGGAGTCTTTGCAGGCCAAAAGCAATCTGAAGACCATCAAGGGGGCAGCCATGACTGAACACCAGAACTTTGATGTCATCATCATCGGGGCTGGCTCTGTAGGGGCTCCTGCAGCCTTCTATATGGCTCAGGTAGGCCTCAAGGTGCTTGTGTTGGAATCTGTCCACAGTGTGGGTCAGGGATCCAATAAGAGAGCAATTGGCGGCATCCGCGCCACCCACTCCGACCCGGCCAAGATCCAGCTTTGTCGACGCAGTATTGAGATCTTCTCCACCTACAAAGAAACTTACGGCATCGATATTGAATGGGATGCCTGCGGTTATTCTTATGTCGCTTACACGCCCAGAGAAGAAAAGATCCTCAAAGACCTTTTACCCATCCACAAAAAAGCAGGCATCCAAAACGAATGGTACGATGCTGATTCTTACCAAAAGATCGTTCCCGATATCAACCCCGTTGGACTTTTAGGTGGCACATTCTCTCCTGGAGATGGCAGTGCCTCCCCTCTGTTGGCAAACCATGCATTCTTCACCAAAGCACAGGAATTAGGCGCTGAGTTTCACTTCAATGAACCTGTACGTCAGATCCTGCTCGACCACAACAAGGTAAAGTCAGTGGTGACCAATCAGGCTTCCTACTCTTGCGGCGTTTTGCTCAACGCAGCCGGTGCATGGGCCTCTGATATTGGCAAACTCACCGGCCTGAACCTACCAGTTCGGCCAGACTCACACGAGGCAGCCATAACTGAGCCGGTTGCACGGTTCCTTGGCCCCATGATCGTTGACATTCGTCCCGCACCGGGTTCCACCAATTATTACTTCTACCAACACATCACAGGGCAGATCATCTTCTGCATCACCCCTGATCCAAATGCCTGGGGCACCAACATCAATGAGACCAGCGGATTTTTACCCATGGTTGCCAAACGTATGTTGGAAGTCATGCCACGTCTCAGCAACATCCGTGTACGCCGCACCTGGCGCGGACTTTACCCCATGACGCCAGATGGCTTTCCCATCATCGGGTGGGCGCCACAGATCGAGAATCTTTTGCTTGGCGTCGGTTTTTGTGGCCAAGGCTTCATGCTTGGCCCAGCCAGCGGTGAATTACTCACCCGCATGGCCATGAATCAACTCACCGGAGAAGACATCGCAATTTTGCCCCTTATTGCACCGGATCGCAATTTTTCTGGTCAGGAACTGCTTAAATAAAAGATCGGTTGAGTTTTATTCCAAAGATGATAGAATAGAGCTTCTATCATCTTTTTACCCTATTTGGAACAAATATGACAATTAAAGGTTTTCTTTTCGATTTCGATGGAATAATTCTAGATACCGAACTCATTCACTTTCAATCCTGGCAGAAAGAATTTGAAAGTTATGGTTTTAGTCTACCCCTTGAAGATTGGCTCAAAACCATCGGCACCGATTATTCTCTTTACCACCCAGCAAAACACTTATCTTCCCTCACCAATGGAAAAGCTGATGCACAACTTGCTGACCGGGCCGTTATGCAGAGGTGTGCCCAAATGTTAGAAGGCGAAACGCTAATGCCTGGGGTCGAAGACTTCATCAAAAAAGCGTACGCAAATAACATTCCCTTAGCGGTTGCTTCCAGCTCTCCCAGACCCTGGGTCACTGGCCTTCTAGAAACCCATCAACTGACGCATTACTTCCAACGCATCGTTTGCTCAGATGAGGTTCAGAAAGTGAAACCCGATCCGGCTCTGTATCAGATCGCAGCCAGAGATTTGGGAATCGCCCCCAACGAAGGTCTGGCTTTTGAAGACTCTCTCAATGGCCTCAAAGCAGCCAAAGCAGCCGGCCTTTACTGTTATGCCATCCCCAACGCCATTACAGCCCACCTTGACCTCAGTGCAGCCGATAAGGTTTGCAAATCCTTTTTAGAACTTGACCCACTGGTACTAGCCTCAGCCAATTAAGAGACATCTCTGACAATTTGAGCCGTTTCTCAGTCACATTTCATATAATATTGATGTAGAATGTCCCAAAGGTAGAAAAGAGCATATGGTCAGCACAGAGAAACTTGCACCCTTACTTGAAAACCTCATCGAGACATTACCGGAAAGCTATTCGGTAGTTGATCGCGAGACCATTATGCACGCCTACCGCTATGCTGAAGAGGCGCATAAAGAACAGAAACGCGCATCAGGCGAACCCTATATCACCCATTGTGTCGCAGTGGCCATGATCCTGGCTGAGATGCGCGTTCAACCCGCGGTGGTGGCAGCCGGTCTCCTCCATGATACAGTAGAAGACACCACAGTCACCCTGGCTGACCTGCGGCGAGAGTTTGGGGATGAAGTGGCATCGCTGGTAGATGGCGTGACCAAATTAACCCATCTCCCCCGCGTTTCCAGAGCTGACCAGCACGACGCCGCGATGTTCGGACAGATTCCCGAAAAAGAAGAAACCGACCAGGACACTCTACTCGATTCCCCTGTAGGCCGTGACCGCCGTAAAGATCTTGCCAATGAAACCTTGCGCAAGACCTTTTTGGCTATGGGCGATGATATCCGCGTCATTCTCATTAAACTGGCTGACCGCCTTCACAATATGCGCACACTCGGCTATATGCCAGAAGTAAAACGCAAACGGATCGCTCAGGAGACGCTCGATATTTTTGCTCCTCTGGCAAACCGATTGGGTATCTGGCAGCTTAAATGGGAATTGGAAGACCTGGGTCTGCGGTATACCAACCCCGAAAAATACAAAGAGATTGCCCAAAACCTGGCAGCCACTCGTGCAGAGCGGGAACGTCAGATGCAGGGGATCATCGATCTGCTGATAAAAATGCTGGCAGATGCCGGCATCACCGCTGAGATCACGGGGCGTTCCAAGCATATCTATTCCATCTATCGAAAGATGGTAGAAAAACAAAAACCGTTTGAGCTGGTGCGAGACCTGCGCGGAGTTCGTCTTATCGTGCCGGATATCCCTTCATGCTATGCAGCGTTGGGTATCATCCACACCCACTGGCGTCCCATCCCCAACGAATTTGATGATTACATTGCTGCCCCAAAAGATAACTTCTATCAGTCAATCCATACTGCCATCATTTATGATGATGGTAAGCCGCTTGAAGTACAGATCCGCACGCCGGAAATGAACCAGAACGCTGAATATGGTATTGCAGCTCACTGGCGATATAAAGAAAAAAGCCCGCGCGATGAACAATTTGAGCAGCGCATCAACTGGCTGAAAAAATTGATGGACTGGCGTCAAGAAGTGCAGGACGCAAACGAATTCGTAGACGGCATGAAGACAGACGTCTTTCAGGACCGCGTCTACGTTTTTACCCCCCGCGGGGATATCATCGATCTTCCAGCAGGATCCACCCCCATCGATTTTGCCTACCATGTGCATACCGAGGTTGGCAACCGCTGCCGTGGTGCCAAGATCAATGGCAAACTGGTAACCCTCGATTACAACCTCAAAACGGGAGATCAGGTAGAAATTCTGGCTGCCAAACAAGGCGGCCCTTCTCGCGACTGGTTAAACCCCAATCTTGGTCTGGTTCATACCCAACGTGCGCGCTCCAAGATCCGCGCCTGGTTCAAACATCAAAACCGCGAGCAAAATCTTACTCAGGGTAAGGCAATTTTGGAGCGCGAGCTCCATCGCCTCGGCCTGGCTGACTTTAATTTGGAAACACTGGCGAAATCCTTCGATTATCGCACTTTGGAAGATCTGTATGTGGGCGTTGGCTGTGGCGATATTTCACTCGGACATATCGTCAACAAACTGTCTGAAGAAGAAAAAGAAGACAACAACTTCCTCAACCTGCGACCTTCATTACCGCAAAAACTACCCTCCAGCGATGCAGTGGCCGTGTTGGGGCTTAAGAACATCCTCACCGTATACGCAAAATGCTGCAACCCGGCTCCCGGGGATGAGATCGTTGGTTATATCACCCGTGGTCGCGGTGCTACCATTCACCGCCAGGACTGTCCAAACATGCTGCGCATGAAAGACAAAGAGCGCGTGGTCAAGGTCAGTTGGGGCGAGCCGCAAAGCACATTCCCGGTGGAGATCCAGATCAAAGCATATGACCGTCAGGGCTTGATGGGCGATATTTCCACTTTGCTGAATGATGAGAACATCAACCTCAAAGACATCAAGCTAAACGTGACACATAACCTGGCATACTTACACCTTGTGGTGGAAATCTCAGATATTGCCCAACTCTCCAGAGTATTGACCAAGATCGAAAATTTGCCCAACGTCATGGAAGCATACCGCTTTAAACCCGGCTAAATCGTGATATAATCTTGCCGCTTTAAGAGGTACCTTCGGCAGACCAAGTCTTTACTTGCAAGGAAAGTTAGTGTAAAATCGCTGCCATCCTGAACCAAACATTTTGGGGAATGGGTTTT
>CAZWKK010000167.1:0-4814 GCA_964634855.1 uncultured Anaerolinea sp. | reverse complement strand
GCGGTGACACCCAGAATGACCATGAGGGGGATGAGACCGTATGACCACTGGTTCATTACATCACGTTTGGCGTAAAGCCAGAAAGAGAGGTACATAATGATGGCCAATTTGGCCGGTTCAGAAGGCTGAATGGAGCCGTTAAACAAAGCACGTTTGGCACCCAATTCGCCGATCTTGCCGAAGATGAGAACTGTAAAGAGGGCGATAAGGATGAGTACCATGGCCGGAACAACAAGACGGCGGAAGCGGTGATAATCGAAGAAGGTCAAGAAAATGGCAGCAGCACAGCCTAAAACTGCGATCTCCATTTGTTTGAGGACAATGGCATATTGTGAATTGCCGTTGCCAACCGAATATTGCCAACTGGCGGAATAGACCATGAGAAAGCCGAAGGCAAGCAGGGTGACCACAGCCACGCCCAGCGGCAGATCAAAATTGTCGCGGAAGAAGCGGCCAACTGAGTTGGTTTTGCTAGGAACTTTTGCCGTCGTATTCATGGTAGGTTATTTACCCATTTCTTGAAGAAATTTCCGCGTTCTTCAAAATCTTTGAAAGAGTCATAAGCGGTGCAGCCTGGGGAGAGCAAGATCACATCTCCGGGTTCGGAGATCTGGGCTGCCTGGTAAAGGGCGTTCTCAAAATCAGTGGCGCAGGCAATGCTGGTGAGCTTTTCACCAGGGCAGAGCAGGCCAATGGCCGCCAGGATCTTGAACGAGGCTTCACCAAAGACGATGACATGGTCCACTTTATCGTGGATGAGACGAGCGAGATCGTCCCAGGGCAGGTCTTTATCACGCCCACCCAACAGGAGGATGAGGGGTTCGCTGAAGGCTTTCAGGTCGGCCAGCGTTCGTTCTGGGGCCGTGGCGATGGAGCTGTTGTACCATTCGGTGCCCTGCCAGGTGCGAACCAATTCCAATCGGTGTTCGACACCTTTGAAACCAACCACTCCTGCGCGCATGGCTGAGAGGGGTAAACCGGCTGCATAAGCAATGGCACAGGCCGCCAGAACGTTCATCAAAAAGTGTTCGCCGCGCAACAAGATGTCTTCACGCGCCATGATAGTAGAAACACCCTCATCGGTCTGGATCTTGATGTCTTTTCCGTCAAAGAATGTACCGATCAGATCAGCTTTGGGGCGTTTCATGCCGAAAGTGACCAGAGAGCCGTGGATCTCATCTTCCAACTTCCAGGAGCCCATGTCTTCACGGTTAAGGACGGCAACATCGTCAGCTTTTTGGAAGTCAATGATGTGAGCTTTGGCGGCGGCATAAGCCTGCATGGAACCGTGACGATCCAGGTGGTTGGGGGTGATGTTCAAAACGGCTGCCACACTGGGGCTGATGGTCATCTGTTCAAGTTGGAAGCTGGAGAGCTCCAGAATGACCAGATCGCCGGGTTTTATCTGATCGAGATACTCAATGAGCGGGAGGCCAATGTTGCCACCCACCCAAGATTGATTGGGGGCTTTGATGGCTGCTTGCGCCATACGGCCGACCAGGGTTGTGGTGGTGGTTTTACCAGCGGAGCCGGTAATGCCAATGACACGGGCTTTGACCGATTCCATGAATATTTGTGAGTCATTGGTGAGGGGGAGACCCCGTTGAATGGCCGTCTGGACGATGGGCAGGGTGAGGGGGATGCCACCAGAAAGGCAAACCAGCTCAACCCGATCCAGCAGGTCCAGGGGATGAGAACCGAACACACATTCAATGCCGCTGCGTTCCAGTTCTTCGGCCAGTTCCATCATTTGTGCAGAGGAGTTTCTGTCGTTGAGGATCACGTGGGCGTTTTGACCGTTAAGATAGCGTGCCAGAGCCAGGCCCTGACGGGCGGCTCCGAGGATCAAAACGTGTTTACCAGACCAATTTGTCACAATAAACCTCTACACCAAAGCGATGGCAATACCGAACATGGCACTGAGAAGGCTGATGAGCCAGAAACGTTGAACTACCTGTGTCTCGCTCCAGCCGGACAATTCAAAATGGTGGTGCAGGGGCGCCATCTTGAAGAGGCGTTTCCCCTTGGTGAGCTTGAAGTAGCCCACCTGCAAAATATCGCTGACGGCGTTGCTAACCGGGATGACTGCGATGAGGGGCAAAAGGATCCATTCACCGGTCATAAGCGAAACCACACCCAACACAGCACCCAAAGAGAGAGAGCCCATATCGCCCATGAAGAGCATGGCGGGGTGAACATTGAACCAGAGAAAGCCAAAGAGGGCACCAACCAGGGTGAAGCAGAAACGGCCAACGAAGACATCGCCTTGCATGAGAGCAATGCCGCCGTAAGCGGCGAAGGCGGTGGCAGAGATCAAACCGGCCAACCCATCCAACCCATCGGTAAGGTTGACGGCGTTGGACATGGCCACGAT
The DNA here is from genome assembly GCA_964634855.1 of uncultured Anaerolinea sp. Taxonomy (GTDB): domain Bacteria; phylum Chloroflexota; class Anaerolineae; order Anaerolineales; family Anaerolineaceae; genus UBA6107. The sequence goes on along the minus strand of CAZWKK010000167.1, from coordinate 2,440 downwards.
GACGAAGGTAGCGATGGGTATATACCAGCCACCAAGATCGATGAGGGTATGTGTACCGGGCCAGTAGAGTTGGGGCACGTTCAAAACATTGCGCAGGAAGTAAGCCGTGATGAGAGCCAGGATGATCTGGATGATGAACTTGGTGCGAGCACGCATGCCAAGGCCGCGACGGGGTCCGCGAATGCCTTCCCAATCGTCAATACCGCCCAGGACAGCGAACGCGATCATCACCGAGAGGGGCAAGATCACTGTGCGTCCCAGCAGGTTAAGCCCGAGCAAGGAAACGGCGTTGAACAAGATGGTGAGGATCGCCACGGGAACGAGGATCATCAAACCGCCCATGGTGGGTGTGCCCATCTTGGTGACGTGGCTATCGGGGCCTTCTACGCGGATCATTTTGCCAAGTTTGAAGTGGCGCAAGATGCGCAGCAGGGGATTACCCCAAATAACTGCCAAGATAAAGGCCAAACCACTTAGTGCTAAAGCAATTGATGTCTCTTTCATTCCTCAACCTCCAGGTTCGATACGATGCGATCCATGCGCAGGCCGTGTGATCCTTTTACCAGGACAACATCACCCTTTTTCAAAGTGGAGCGTAATGTATCAACAACCTGATCTGTCGTTTCAAAATTTTGTACCCGGTTGGCAGGCATGCCGCTGTTGAGAGCTGCTGTGGAGATCATTTTGCCATTGTCACCGAGGGTTACGAGAATATCAGCCACTTCTGAGGCACGAATGCCCACCAATTCGTGGCCGTTTTGTTCATATTGGCCCAGCTCGAACATGCCGCCCAGGACCGCAATTCGACGGCCGGGGATCTCTGCCAGCAGGTTCAGAGCTGCCAGGGTGGATTCTGGGGAGGCGTTATAGGTGTCATCCAGCATCAATGCGCCTTGCTGAGTGTTGACAGCCACCAACCGTAATTGGCTGGATGAACTCTGCAAACCCGTGATGATCTCACCCCAACTCAACCCTTCCACCAGGCCTGCGGCAATGGCGCGCAAAGCAGTGTGTACAGAATGCTGGCCGATGAGGGGCACTTTGAGATTGAACTCTTCTTGCTGATAATGCACGGTGAAAGAAATACCTTCCAATCCGTTGCCTTCAATGTTGTCTGCCCAGAGGTCTGCTTTGGGGTCAAGACCATAGAAGAAAACTTTTGCCTGGGTCATTGCTGCCATGGGACGGATCCAGGGATCGTCGTAATTCAAAATAGCGGTGCCTTCCGGGGCGGCCGGCAGCGCCTTCACCAATTCGCTTTTGCCTTGAGCGATGGCTTCTTGTGAACCAGCGCGGGATGCGTGGACGGTGCCAATGTTGGTGAGAATGCCCACCTGCGGTTTGGCCAGGTTGCAAAGATCAGTAATATCACCTGGTTGGTAGAAACCCATCTCCACCACAGCACATTCGCTGCCCTGGGTGAGTTTAAGCAGAGTGAGAGGAACGCCGAGTTCGTTGTTCAGGTTGCCCTGATTCTTGATGGTGCGATAGTGCTGGCCAAGGACTTCTGCGACCAGTTCTTTGGTGGTGGATTTGCCTACGCTGCCGGTAATGCCAATGACGCGTAGATTAAGTTGGTTGCGCCACCAGGCGGCGATCTTCTGTAGACTGGCGACGGTATCATCCACGCGCAAGGCGAATGGAACCGGTGGGAAAGTGGTGTCAGCAGGGAGGGGAGAGCGTAGATCAACGACGGGAATTGAAGCATCCACATCGTGCTGGATTAGAGCTAAATGGGCACCGTTCTCGAAGGCTGTGGTGACGTAGTTGTGACCGTCAGTGCGTTCGCCCTGAATGGCAATAAAAAGGGAGGCAGGGATCGCCTGACGTGAATCGATCACCGCATCACTGATCACAAGGGATGTGTTGGCGAATTTCTTGCCGGTTAGGGCTTGCAGAACATCTGACAGCATCAACATATCAACCTCTACTGTCCCTTCAAACTAAGGCGCTGGGCATCAGGAGGAATATTCATCAGGACAACGAGTTCTTTAACCGTATCGCGGAAAACCGGAGCGGCTACTACAGAACCCCAGATGGAACTGGAGGGTTTCTCGAGCCAAACGTAGACCAGGAACTGAGGATCATCAGTGGGGCCCCAGCCAACGAAGGAAGCGTTGGTCTGATTGCTGGAATACTGGCCATTGACCGCGATCTCTGCAGTACCGGTCTTGCCAGCCAGACTGTAGCCTTCAACGAGGGCGTCAGAAGACTCATTGAGCAAGGATTGCTGCAACATGTTGGTGATGGTCTTGGCAGTCTCAGCTTTGATGGGCATACCGACGACCTGAATATTGGTATCGTACTGTTTACCGTTCTCAATATAGGCTTTCAACACATGCGGGGCGACCATTTTGCCATCATTGGCGAGGGCTGAAACCGCCATCACCATTTGAATGGGGGTAACAGCAACACCCTGACCAAAGGAATTGGTGGCCAG
>CAZWKK010000166.1:0-4836 GCA_964634855.1 uncultured Anaerolinea sp. | reverse complement strand
ACGGTGGTCGTATCTGGCAAGGTGTGTGCCTGGCTGACGATCTGATAGCCCATGTGCTGCCAAAAATGAATGGCAGATGGGTTGTTCACCTGCACACCCGTGAGGATGGCCTTCACATGGGGCATTTGGCGGATCTCTTTCTCCACTGCACCCACCACCCACTCACCAATTCCCTGCCCACGGTAAGGCACACCGATCATCAATAATTCCAAAAATGCATGCTCCGGATTGCTTTCAAACCCGGATAACACCACATCGATGATTCCCACCATTGTTCCATCCGCTTGAAAAATCCCTCTGAACACCCCTCCAGCCTGACGGGAGATCTCAAGGTCAGCCAATACCATCGTTTTTGAGGCATTCGCCACCGGCCCCAGAGATAAAAAGTCTTCACATTCTTGATATACCTTCAAAATGGCGTTGATGTTTTCCTCGCCCACCGAATGTAAGGTGAACTTTTGGCTTAGTTCGGTCATGGTCATTTTCTCCGGCAGTTCTGGAAAGAGAAGGTTATTAAGGTAATTCTAATTTAAATACCGTTTAATGAATCAATATTAATGAGGGTATTCGCATCTACTACGTGGTAGCCACATCCTCAGGACTTATCAAAGTTATTAAAAACGGACGTGCTAAAATTAGCAGAAGGTTCGACGCATCGTTCCGTATCCATCATCGAGAGACAATTGATTTTTGGGTGGCTCCCTCCAACCGGGCAGCTTTGAAGTGGAAGAAATGGCGAAAACCAAGCCTCTCCCTGTTTTTAGAATATTAATCGTACTGATTACCCTTATCGGTCTGTTTTCCCCTGCCCAAAAAGTGAATGCAAGTGCAGATATCCTCTTTAATGGTGATTTCGAATTGGGCACGCTTCACCGCTATGGCAATCAGATCACAGGTTGGCAGCAAGATGGTTGGAAGATCGGCCGCAGCAAGTTCACCTGGGATTATATTTTTCCCCATTCTGGCAAACGTAGCGCCAAGATCACGAATTTATACAGAAATGAAGCCCGCTGGGTGCAAACTATCCCTGTACGGCCCCATTCCATTTATCGACTTTCGGGTTGGATCCGTACTCTGGGCATACCATATGGCACTGTTCAAGGAGCCAGTTTGGCCATTATGGGCACCGAGCTCCACACCAAACCCATGCTGGGCAACCATGACTGGACCTATGTTTACCTCGATTTCATTACAAAAGACGAGCCCTATGTTCAGGTGGCAGCCAGCCTGGGGGGCGAAGATGGACGCGTCACCGGTACAGCCTGGTTTGACGATATTCGCTTTGATCTCATCAATAGCGCCCCATGCTATACCTTGAGCCTGACCATGGATCCTCCCCTGGTTGGCAAGCAGATCGAAGCATACCCACCGCCCAATTGCAACAACGGCACTCAGTATGCCTACGGAAGCCATGTTTCATTGCATGCACTGCCGCTGGAAGGGTCAGGCTACCGGTTTGATCACTGGCAAAACGAACACTCTCGCAACGAGAATCCGTTGCTGATCACTATGACCGAAGACACACAGATGACGGCTACCTTTGTGGCAGGAAAGCGCACTTCCCCTGAGTGGAAGATCCTGGTGTTGCTCTACCCCGAGGTTGACTTTACCTTCTTTGATCTGAGCGGCAAACATCATTTTGTCTCCAAATTGACCTCAAGCGAGGTGGACCGCGCTGTGACGGCTGCAACGCAATTCGTAAACAAAGACATCCCAGAGCTGACCAGTGGCGCTTTATGGCCAAGCCTGACGGTGCGCATCCCAGATCATCCTCTTAAGAGTTTGCAAAAATATTGTGGATATTACCCCAGCCTGGCAGATACCAAAGCAGATCAAGATGCAGCTTACGATTCTGTGATCGTGATCTGGGACGATACCGGCATTGACGATATCGGCACAGAGCTTAACATCACCGATTGCGGCGGTTTGACTTATCCTAATGGAACTTCACAAACCTATACCACCATTCCGTTTGAATCAGTTTCGGTTTTTCAAGAAAATGTTTTTAAACATGAATGGGGGCATGCCATACTGGCGTATTTTGCTGCTGCCGGTGTTTCGCCAGAACCAACGGTGGATAACCACATCAACACATCCAACAATCAATACGTTAACTGTCTGACCGGGGCACCCTACCTGATGGAAAATGAAGTCTTTGCCGATTCATTGCCGAATTCGCTGTATAACAACTTTAGCGGATTCACCCACGATTACTATTCCGGCCTCACCGCCCGTGCAGACGAGCCCAACAAATGCCTGGGTATATCCCCGCAAGTCTGGGCGTATGGCGGCCCGGTTGCCCATGAGGGAACTACCCAAAATGGTGATCCAGATGTGGTAATCGAGTAAGTTGCTTGCAATAATTAGCGGGGTTAATTATGAATTATGGCAATAATCTCGTATTGCCTGATTCATGGCCGGGTTGATTTCAAAGTGTTGTTCCAGGAATTCCAGGATTGCCAGCGCAGATTCTCGGTTGTGAGCATACCCCTGCATCCAGGACGCTAATTGCGTGCTTGTGAGCGGGTGACGGAATTCAAAGCGACGTTCGGCGGAAAACTCATCTTTGAACTGACCCTGTGCCGGTTCGATCAACTCTACCAATTCCACCAGACGGTCCACAGCATAATATTGGATAAACCGCATGGCAGAAAGTTTCTCGCCGCGCAGGTCCCTGGCCATGCCTACGTATAGATTGGTCAACGCTTCGCCAATGAGCCATTGTGATTCGTGGTGGACAGGGGAATTTTTGATCGTCGGGAACGCGATCTCAGCAGGAATTTGCGGCCGTTTCCACAATATCCGTCCTGGCGCGTAGCTGGCTTGAGCCAATTCATCCAACTCAAAGACGGCCGTTTCACAGAAAATACCATCGGCATAAAGCAGTTTGTAGCCGTCAGCGGTATTGGCAAAATGGTAGGCAATAGGGCAAATGTCGCTCAGCCAGGTGAGATCTTGCAAGAACTCAGTTTTGTACCCTTTCTCCACAATAGCAAAGAAATCCAGGTCTGAATATTCGTCCATGCGGGCGGTCTCGACCCCAACAGAGCCAAGTCCTAGCAGGGCCAGAGCATGGTCATGCTGCGAGAGAGAAAACGCGATTTGCTGCAGTCTCTGTTCAAGCGTTGCTTTGTTCATCCAGGCCTCCGTAGATCTTTGAGAATTTCCGGCATGTGTTGAAGATATTCTTGCTGGCAGGAAAGATCTCCCCAGAGAGGTTGAACAATAATGCTGTTGACCCCTGCCTCAAACCATTGGAGAAGCAGCTTCTTTACCTGATCAGGTGTTCCACTGGCTGAAAAGGCATCCAACCACTCATTTGGCATCTTTGCAGCAAGGTCATCACTGCCGTGGTTTTGCAGGTATTGGCGGATCTCTTCGGCGAATCCTGAGTGTTGAATATGAACATCTGCCCAGGGCAGGCGCTCAGCCAGCGAGCGGCGGGTAGCGCTCCGGGCAGAGGCACCGTCTTCATTCACTTTTACGTCCACAAAGCCAACAACGCGGTTGTCTGTTTTGCCGCTCAGCTGCATCCCGGCCTGGATGTGCTGCAAAGCCCAACGGGTATAGGTGGGGGAAGACATGCTGGTAAAGAGGCTGCCATCTGCCAGACTGCCGGCAAGCGCCAATGATTTCTCGCGCATGGCGCCAATGTAGAGAGGGGGAACTTCGGCAGGCAGTTGTTGCATCTTTACATGTTCCATGTGCACAAAATCGCCATCAAAGTTGACCTCTTTGCCGTTGAGCAGGTCTCTGACAACGGTCACTGTCTCGTGCAGGCGGCCAAGTGAAGAGCGCTGGGCGGCGCCAATCTGTTTCATCCAGGGTTCAACACCGTGGCCGAACCCGGCAATGAAGCGCCCCGGGAAAACACCTGCCAAACTGGTGATTTCCATGGCCATAAAGAGTGGGTTCAAAGCAGGAACAGGAATGAGGCCAATACACACCTTGATCTTGCTCGTGGCAGAAAGGGCAATGGCAGCCGTACTGAAGGCGCCGGGTAAGAAGCAGTCATCCCACAGCCACAACTCATCAAAACCCATTGCCTCTGCCTGACGGGCATACTCCGGCAAACTGGTGATAGGAAAGCTTGGATGAAAGACCAACCCGAATGAACGGTCTTGCTGGTCGTTTTCTGTGTCTTTGGCTGCCATAGGTCCCTCCAAGAGTTTCGGGATTTTCTTTTATTGTAATTTCAAAAGTGTAAATTAGAACTCACTTATTCTTTACTTCATTTTTATTCATTTAAGATGGTTAATTGGATATAATGTTTTAGTAAAATAATAGTAATTTCATTCACTTCAGCTTGATCTTCCCTTCCATGCAAACATTACCTTCAATGCTGGCAGAAAAATGAACTGTTGCGAAATGGGAAAAATGAATAGCAAAAAAACGGAACAAATTAAAACTGTAACCTCAAAGTTACCCAAAAACTTGAAACCCTACTTTGAAGAAATGGATCTGATCGATCGCTTCGGTATCAAGTTGGTGGAAAACTCGCATGGGAAGCAGAGGCTAGAACTTGTATCTCAATTAATGGGGCAGAAGTATGACGAGGGGGTAGATTATTTTCTGTTTACGATCAATGATCAGGGCGAGAAACCAATTTGTGAAGTTGCAAGGGTTTCCGGCCAGTTAAAAAAGGATCTGGATTTTCAAATTCCTGAGTCTTTGGAACGGAACTATTCGCAGGTTCTACAACAAAAAGTACCTCTACTTTTGCAGCCTAATCTTCCTAAAGATCTCGCCGCAGTTTTGTTAGTTCCCATAGTGGCTGGTCAACAGGTGATTGGACTTATCCTTTTAATATCAGCTCAAGGCGATAGACTTACTAAA
>CAZWKK010000165.1:0-4837 GCA_964634855.1 uncultured Anaerolinea sp. | reverse complement strand
GGTGTTCTTTGATTTCAACAACTTTATTGGTCAAACAATTTTCGCCCAAAAATACTACTCCAATTAAATGGAGCAATACTCAACTCCCCGCCTTATTAACCTACGATTCTCTACAAAAAGCACTACACCGGCTGGACCAACCTTTTTTCTTGTTGCAAAAAGGGAATGATTATTACTGTACGAATGAAGGAGATTTCTCTGCCAACCCAGATGATCAATTCTCTCTCCTGAGTTCTTGCAGCCAATTGCTTCCCTCAGATCTTGGAGATGCCACCTTCCGTTCCACTTACAAGACCCGTTACCCGCTCTATGCCGGATCAATGGCAAACGGCATTTCCTCTGAAGAGTTGGTCATTGCCCTTGGAAAAGCTGGTCTTATGGGTTCATTCGGTGCTGGCGGCTGTTTGCCCGCCCGCGTTGAAAAAGCGATTGACCGCATCCAAAATGAATTGAGAGATCTTCCCTTCCTATTCAATTTGATCAACAGTCCTTTTGAACCTGCCCTGGAATCCAGAACAGCGGAACTTTACCTCAAACACGGCATTCATGCCATTGAAGCGTCTGCCTATCTGACCCTTACCTCAAATCTGGTTTGGTATCGCCTGGCTGGGCTTTTTCAACTGCCAGATGGCTCTGTGCAGGTGAATAATCGCATTATCGCCAAACTCTCACGAAAAGAGGTGGCACAAAAATTCCTCCAACCGGCTGACATGAACATTGCCAACCAGCTCCTGGCTGAAGGAAAAGTGACCGAAGAACAGATCAGGTTATCGCAATTGATACCGATGGCAGATGATGTCACAGTAGAAGCGGATTCAGGTGGACATACCGATAATCGCCCACTGGTCAGCATTCTACCGGCGATCATTCAATTACGGGATTCCATTCAGGAGAAATACCATTTCGCCCAACCCACCCGCGTGGGTGCCGCTGGCGGTATCGCCACCCCGGCATCAGCCCTTGCTGCTTTCATGATGGGTGCAGCTTATATTACCACCGGTTCCATCAACCAGGGTTGTGTTGAATCTGGTGCCTCTGCTCATAGCAAGAATTTACTTTCTCAAATGGAAATGACCGATGTGGCCATGGCTCCGGCCAGCGATATGTTTGAGATGGGCGTAAAAGTACAGGTGCTCAAGCGCGGAACCATGTTCGCCATGCGCGGGCAGAAACTTTATGAGACCTATCAAAAATATGAATCCATTGAGGAGATACCCCCTGCCGAACGGGAGAAGTTGGAAACAAGCATTTTCAAACTCACGCTGGATTCGGTGTGGAATGAATGTGTAAAGTTCTTCAGCGAACGCGATCCAAAACAAATTGAAAGTGCCAATGCCAGCCCTAGAGTCAAAATGGCGCTCATTTTCCGCTGGTATCTGGGGCTTTCCTCCCGCTGGTCAAATATCGGCGAAAAAGGCCGCGAGATGGATTATCAGATCTGGTGCGGACCTGCCATGGGTGCTTTCAATGATTGGGTTAAAGGGACTTATCTGGAAAAAGCGGAGAACCGCCATGTGGTAGATGTTTCCATGCACTTGCTTCAAGGAGCGGCCTACCTTTGGCGTATTCGTACCCTGGAAGCCCAGGGAATCCGATTTGCCAGTGAGATCGCCAAATATACCCCCACCGAACAAGATCGTTAAAGGGAGACCTTAACCAAATCAGAAGACCGAATGTCTTCAGCACAGAAAGTAAAAACAAAATTATCCTGCCTGCGCCACAAAAGGCGCAGGCTTTTTTCTTGTAAAACAAATACAGAATTGGATTGCCATTCATCAGAATTGTGGAAGTTCACCAAATTTATCTCAATCCGCCGGGTGTCCAGTTTTAACCCAACTGACAATGCTTTTAGCACTGCTTCTTTTCCGCTCCATAAAAGTGTGCTTAATAAAGCTCGATCTTGCATTGGTTGACGGTTGATCTGTTCAATTTCCGTTTCAGTGAAATAATCACTGATAAAAGCTTCAGACCGGGTCTCGATCAATTCCAGATCAACTCCCATGTTGGGCGATAGTTGCGAGACAGCACACAAGAGATAGCCATTTGAATGACTGAGCGAGATGGAGATCTGGGCAGGCTGAGTGGAATCTAGAAGCAATGTCGGCGCGCCGCTCTCAGCCTTTACGATCTGTAGTCGAAAGGGTTCCAAACCTGAAAATTCTGGTACTACTTTTGTGAGCAGCTTCTTCAGGGCCAATCTGCCGGCCAACCATTCATCTCGCCTTTTCTTAAAACGCAATAATTCCAGGAGAGCCTGTTCTTCCTTCCCCAATTCAAAGGTCAGATCAGCAGAGGCACTCTGGTTAAGAATTTTATCAATTGATTCAAAAGCCCAATATACAACCATATTTTTTCCTCCCCGAAATTGGGTAATCTCGGGGAGGATCCTGCTCATATTCTCATTTCTCTCAAGATGAAATCAATTTTTTTAGTGGTGCCACCAGTTGCTCCTCTGCCGGGTATGGCATGGCAGAAGTTCGGTAATCGGTGAGCTCAAGGAACACGTTTCCTTTTGCATCCACCACCCGGGCATCAAAGCAGTAAGTATTGCCTTCAAGCCGCGGATTCACTTCGGCATAGATGGCCACACCATTAAGAGGTCGATTGAAAAGCCTAAGTGTGCCCACCGATTGCGGCAACGCCAGAGTTCCGGTAGCACCAGCTTCGAACAGCCCGGCGGTCTGGAAGCACATTTCGATCAACAAGGGTGTTGCGAACAAACTTGGATCATCCGCAGCCAGGGCTACCTTGTTCTTATTGAATTTTCCCAGAACTTTTCCGTTGCTCAGTTGAGCCGATTCCAAGACCTGGAAGGAAGGACCGTGGAAGTACAACCTGTAAATATCTTCTGCAGAGACAAATTCTTTGGCATTCCACTTGGGCGGTTTCACGACAAGTTCTTTTTCCTGAACCTGAGTAGAAAGATAGACCGTTCCGGTGAAGTGAACTGAATGTTCAATTTCACCATTTCTACGCACAATGTCAGATTCCAGGCTGGCATTCACCCTCACACCATCTTCAGTGCGTTCTGCAAGGGCATTCCATTGGATGGTTCGAGGTTTATCACCATAGAATTTGAATGGCGTAAGGAACTGGACATTTTCCAACCTGTCAACTTCAAAGGTACTCTTTTTTGAACCCAGCACGGAGGCGATGTACTTCGCCGCCACAGAGAAACCCTCAATCCCCATCACACCAGGAAGCACGGGGATTCCATTGATCCGATGGTCATTCAGGTAAAACTCCTGGGCTGGGTCAAGCTCAGCTTCCAGGCGAATGCCATCTTCTACACTGAAACTGGTGACATTGCTGAACATCTTGTGGATGGGCGTCCCTGATCTCAAGGCTTTATTGGCTGCCTCTACATCTACGCCACAGTTATCCTGGCAGGAGGGGTTGAGCACACCCAGAGATCCCGCCACGACAAATTCACCATTCATACCAGCTTCCATAGCCCTTCTCACCATAGGAGCAGCGATTGAAGGTTTGAGCATTTCGATGCCGGCACGTTCCATCAACATAGGAATGTTGCCGCGGCTGGCCATGCCAACTTCTGCCCACGCGCCCCAATCGATCGAGACGGCTTTCAAAGTGGGATATTGCATCTGCAATGCAAAAGCAAATTTGGAGAGCATGTCATTAGCAGCACTGTAGTCGGTTTGCCCGGAGTTTCCGAAGCGCCCCGCAACTGAAGAGAAGAAAACCATTGAGCTCGGGGTTAATCCTTCTTTTTCAAAAGCCTTAAAAAGGAGGTAAAAACCATCTGCTTTAACAGAAATTGTTTGTTCAAATTCTTCCAAACTCTTGCTTTCGATCTTTCGGCTTTTTTCTACGCCAGCAGCATGGATAAAACGGTCAACATGATCGGTGGATTTCTTGATCTCATTGATAGCTTCTTCCACTGATTTCGGGTTGGTCACATCACAAACAATGTACTGGGCAGAAGCTCCGACGGCTCTCATCTCATCGAGAGTCTTTAGCATGGCATAGGCTCGCTCCAATACCTGGATTTGAAGATCCAGTTGCACAGGGGTCACTTTTCCGCCTTTTTCCTGAGCTCTTCGTTGTAGTTCCAGGCGCAAGGCATTGCGATCCGTTTTCAGCATTTGCAGGTCGGCATCTTCTTTGGCAGGAAGTTGGGTTCTCGCCAAAAGGTAGAAGGAGCCCTGGCTCGCTCTTGCAAGATCAAGCAGCACGGAGGTAGTGATCCCACCTGTGGCGCCACTCACCACAAAAGCGTTTCCCTTGAGCGATGTCTCGCCCTCACCTAAATCTTGGCTTACATCAGTAAGTTTTACAGAGTATCTTGAGTCGCATTCATAGCCAATCTCAGTCGTGACCGGGTCATGCAGGGTTTCGTTAACCAGAATCTCGGCAATTTCGACACCCTTTGCACTGGATACGACATCGATCAGTTTGATCAGTTGGTTAGGCCGTTCGCGTTTGAGCGCCTTGGCAAAACCGCTGATGAGGCCAGCTTGTGGATTCTCTGCTTTAAAGAAGCCTAACTCACCACCCATGGCAGATGCACACATCAAGAAAGCTGATTCGGGCAGCAATTTTGCCAATTCAAATAACGGGACCAATAGTGCTTTACGCTCGTTCAACCAGGTCTCATTTGTGCTGGACTTCCAATCAAATTCTTCCAGGCCATTCAGGTAGTAAACGCCAGCCAACGTGCCGGCTTTCGCCAATTGCGCTACCTTATCAGCAGCAGATGCTGGTTTCACAGTGAGCGGGTTCGCCTGTAAAGCGCGCAGTTTTTTACCAAGAGGAGTCGCTACTTTTGCAGACTCAGCCACAATTAGTACTTCCCGACCAATCAAATTCACCTGAG
>CAZWKK010000164.1:0-4842 GCA_964634855.1 uncultured Anaerolinea sp. | reverse complement strand
TCAGAATCTCCTGCAACTTGTGGTTCTGATTCCCAGTGGGAGATCACTTCGTCCTCTTCCGAGGACTCGCGATGACGGGCTAAGAGCGGGGGATAGACCGTGTCCTTGGATAAGGCCGCAAAAAGAGGGTGCAGCACTGCTGCACCCTCTTTGTAGTTCTTGTTCTACTTACTTCTTCTCAGTGGGGATGGGAGGAAGCTGATTCTTCTTTGCTTTACGGCGGATCAGCCAGCGTACCAACAGGTAGATGGGCAAGCCGATGAACAACCCCAGGATGATGAGAATGGGTAGCACGGTAATGACCAGGCGGATGAGGAAGTCAACAAAACCTTTCAAGAAGTTGACCAATGCGCGCACTGCATCCAGTGCCACACCCTTGGGTTCCCAACCGGCAATGGTGACGGGTTGCTTGCTGGCCTTGGCATCGATCTGCACGGTGATGGCAGACATGGCAGAGGCCTGTTCGTAATATTGGATCTGGCCCTTGATGACTTCGATCTGTTCGCTCACTTGCAACTTTTGCTGATAGATCGAAAGCACATCAGATGCTTCAGTGGCTTTCTCGTACATCTTGGTTAGTTCGGCTTCGGCTTCTTCCAGGTTGCGCAGACGGGACTGCAGGTCGGTGTAGTCCTGCGTCACATCCTGCCCGCTGACGTTCTCGGAGGTCACAAAGGCTTTGGGGTCGCCGGTCATGGCCTTGATCTTATCGAGGGCGTCATTCAGCTTATCGGCGGGTACCCGCACGGTCACCGAGGCGGCCGGGATCTGATCGCCATTGGAATTGTAGGTCTGGTAGCTGTTGGAATTGACGGTGAAACCGCCCAGGTCGGTGGCCAGTTTCATGATGTCAGAAAGGGTAACCGTGGGATCATCCACCAGAATGCTCAAATTGGCATTCATGATGATCATCTGTTTGATGGGAGCTGCCCCGGAGGCGCTGACATTGGCAGATGAACCATCGGCCGCCGCAGATGGCATCTCCATTGCAGGGGCGCTTTCATTCGTGTAATTATCTACTGCCTTACCGGTTTCCAAGTAGGGGGCCTGGGTAGATACGGCTCGAGAAGCACAGCCGGATAATGCGATCACAAAGATCAAAGAAATTAGAAGCAGGCGTTTGACTTTCATATTCTCCTCCATTGAGTACTTGTCTACTTCAAAGACGTGCGTATTGACAAAAAGTTCCCCCGCCTTGTACTACCAACCCTCCGCCAGGCGTATGGAAAGCTTCATAGGCAGGCCGGCTTTTTCAATGGCTTTTTGTGTGGCTTCAATATCATAAGGCACGCGCTTGATCTCCCAGGTTTGCTCTTCTGGGTCCAGAATGCCGTAAGCTGCCCGCGGATCATGATCGCGCGGTTGACCTACCGAACCGGGGTTGAAGATGGCGCGAGTCTCAATTTTGATTGGGTTGCCGGGGGAGCAAATTGCCCGGTTGATGTTCTGACCTTCTTTATCCACGATGAACGCCAGCGGCAAATGAGAGTGCCCTACCAGCGCTACCTGCGTTTCAAAAAAGGCAAAGTTGACCAGCGCCGTGAGCGGGTCAATGAGATACTCCCAGGTGGGCATGCGCGGACTGCCGTGGGCCATGGTGACCCAATCGGTCTTGATGGTCTCTGGCAGAGAGCGCAGGAAGGCCAGGTTTTTATCGGTGATGACACGTTTGGTCCAATAAATGGCGTTGCTCGCCTCGTCGTTGAACTTGTCGATGTTGGCGTTGTCGGCAATGGCTGAATCGTGGTTGCCCATCAGGCAGCTCAGGTTTGGAAGTGCGGCTACCCTCTCGATGCATTCATTCGGGAAAGGCCCATAACCAACCAGATCGCCCAAACACCAGACAGCATCTACGGTGACGACGGACGCCAGCACGGCTTCAAGGGCAGGGAAGTTGGCATGAATATCTGAGATCACGAGAATTCGCATTGCGCTGAGTTATTTCCCCCAATCAACGATTTTTTGCATGATGTGCTCTGCTACCTCATTTTTTGGCAGCAGGGGAAGGGTTTCTTTGGAGCCGTCTTTGAGTAAAAAGGTTACCAGGTTGGCGTCTACTTCAAAGCCGCTGTCTTTTTTGCTGATGTCATTGGCAACGATCATGTCCAGGTTTTTACGCGTCATCTTGATCTGCGCGTTCAGCAGCAGATTCTCACTCTCGGCGGCAAAGCCAATGGTGAAGTGCGGGAACCCGCTGCGGCTTTTTTGCTGGGCAACTTCCAACAAGATATCCTGAGTTGGCACCAGGCGGATCTCAGATTTGCCGCTGTCTTTCTTGATCTTTTCGTCGGCTACCTCAGCCGGGCGAAAATCAGCCACGGCGGCAGCCATGATGAGCGCATAGGCCTGCTGCGTCTCGGCCAGGACGGCCTTGAGCATCTCGGCTGCGCTCTGCACTTCGATGAAGTGTGCTCCCGCGGGGATGGGCAGATGGGTGGGCGCGGAGATGAGAGTCACCTCAGCACCGGCATCCAGGGCAGCCTGAGCCACCGCATACCCTTGCTTGCCAGAGGAACGGTTGGTAATGACACGTACCGGGTCAATGGCTTCTTGCGTGCCACCTGCTGTGACCACTACCCGTTTGCCTGCCAGAGGTCCTGTGCGGCTGAGCAGGAAACGCAATTGTGCCAAAATATTGGCCGGTTCTTCAAAACGGCCGGGACCGGTGAGCCCTGAGGCCAGGTGGCCTTCTACAGGACCAATAAAAAAGGTGCCGCGTTCTTTGAGTTTGGCAACATTAGCCTGGGTGGCCGGGTGGGCGAACATGCCCAGATCCATGGCCGGTGCCAGTACCAATGGGCAGTGGGCCGCCAGCGCCGAAACGCTGAGCAAATTGTCGCCCAGACCATTGGCCAGTTTAGCCATGGTGGAGGCGGTAGCCGGAGCGATGACCAACAGGTCTGCGCTGTGACCCAGGTTCACGTGTACCACATGGGCGTTACCGCCCCACAGATCGGCATCAGTATAGGCTTTGCGACCTGTCACCGATTGGAATTGCAGCGCTGAGACAAAGTGTAGCGCGCCCTCGGTCAGGACTACATCTACCAGCGCACCCGCCTGGGTGAGTTTGGAGGCTAGTTCGACGGCTTTATAAGCAGCCACAGAACCTGTGACGCCCAGTACGATCTGTTTGTTTGCAAATGGGTTCGCCATGTTATTTGTTCATCTCCCAGATCAAGCGCAGCCCGTCCAGTGTGAGCCAGGGAGCAATGATCTGTAAAACGGGGGTGTGTTTGGCAACCAGTTCAGCCAGGCCGCCTGTGGCAATGACCTTCATCTCTGGCCCCAGTTCCTTTTGGAAGCGGGCTACCATGCCTTCTACCATGGAAACGTAGCCGAACAGCAGGCCGGATTGCATGGCATGGATGGTATTACGCCCGATCACAGAAGGTGGAGCTTTGAGGTCAACGCGCGGCAGTTGGGCCGTCATTTTCACCAGGGCATCTGCTGAGATGCCAATACCGGGGGCAATGGCGCCGCCCAGATAGTTACCAGCTGCGTCGATGGCATCAAAGGTGGTAGCAGTGCCAAAATCGACCACACAGGCCGGGCAGGAGTAAAAGTGCTTCACAGCAGCCACATCTACAATGCGGTCAGCGCCAATGGTGCGTGTGTCATCGATCAACGCCTTGACGCCGGTCTTGGTCTGGGCATCCACGTTAAGCGGCTCAGCTTGGAGGTAATCGTTGCAGGCCTGGATCATACGGCTGGTGAGGGGAGGGACCACTGAGGCCATGCAAATCCCTTCCAGGTCACTAGGTTTAACCCCTTTGTGCTCCAGAAGATCCGACATCATGATGCCATATTCATCTGGCATGCGTTCATGGTTGGTGGCCATGCGCCAGTGACCCTTGAGGGTCTCGCCGTCATACAGCCCCAGGGTGATATTGGTGTTGCCGATATCAATTGTCAATAACATCGCAGCCTCTTGTCTCTAATTGTACTTGAAATTGACTTTCTTCAATAAAAAAAATGAGGATTTCTCCTCATTTTTTAGGGTTTAGCGGATTGCCTCGATGATCTCGGCGGCATGGTCGTAGCGGCCAAAGGCAGGCATCAGGTAAATGCCCTGTGCCAGTCCGTTAAGATTGCGCGCCAATTCAGCAGCCAACTTCACACCGGCAGCAGCTCCGTGTTCACCGGCGTCGGCCATTTGTTTGAAGGCAAACTCGGGGATGGAGATACCCGGTACCTCAGATTGTAAAAAGTTGGCATGACGCAGGCTGGCCAGCGGCAGCAGCCCTGCCAGCATGGGGATGGGCAACTTGCTGCCTTCAGAAGCTTCGTAGGCGGCTAAAAACTTCTCCACCAGGTCAACACTGTAGATGGGTTGGGTGAGGATGAAATCAGCTCCGGCATTGAGCTTGCGGCGCAGGTTCTTGAGCTCATCTTCCATATTCTTGGGGTTCAGGTTCAAGGCGCAGCCCACAAAGAATTGGGTGGGTTGGCCAATATCAGCCCCGGCATGGTCAAGCCCGGCGTTGAACCCCTGCTTGATCAGTTTGATCAGGCCAGAGGGCACCAGGTCGTAGTTGTCCATGGCGTTGGGGTAATCGCCAATCGAGGTGGGGTCGCCCATGACCACAAACACGTTGCGCACATCTTGCGCATGTGAGGCCAGCAGGTCACCCTGTACGCGCAGCAGATTGCGTCCGCGGGTGGGGAAGTGCAGGGTGGTTTCGATGCCCACCTTGCGCTGGATCAGATCGCACACCGCCCACGGGCTCATGCGCATGCGGGCCATCGGGCTGTCGGCCACGTCGATGACGTCTGCCCCGGCTTCAGCCAACAGGCTGGCCCCGGCGAGCATTTTTTGCGTTAGCAGCCCACGCGGCGGATCCA
>CAZWKK010000163.1:0-4890 GCA_964634855.1 uncultured Anaerolinea sp. | reverse complement strand
GCCAACCCCAACGCGGTGACTGCGGTCTGCTCGATCCATCTGTGCATGGAGGCAAAGATGAAGATCTTCTTGCCAGGGGCAGCCTTCTTGCGGGCTGCGGTGGCGTGCTGCACCATTTCGCCGATGGTCTCTTGCAACAACTTAAGACGAAAACGGGTTTGAATTGGCGCGCCATTTTGTCGGCTCAGCCAAAAAAGTTCGGCGGTAAACGGTATTCCGCCCAGGATCTTCTTTAATGTATCGTTTTTACCACCAGGCATGGTTACACTTCCTCAATAGTCCAATTTAACCGAGGACGAATTACACCTTGTCGTTGTTCCGGCCATTGCATTCCAGGCGCCCCGGAGGTGTTGACAGAGAAGATGACAGCGCTTTCTTCCTGGAAGTAACGTTTGACGCGGTATGAACTGGCGTTCACACCAATCACAAAACGTCCTTCGCTCAGAAGGTCCCCCGGAATGGTGCACTTGCTTACGTAATGTCCAGCCTTACGGTCGGAATAACGAGAATATCTCTCGGGTTCATCTGTATCAAATGAGGTGAAAATGAATTCACCCCGCATGGTGGAAAGGTAAAGCCCCACCCGCAGCCCTATGATGGGCGCGTCCAGCTCGTACTCAAATTCCACCGTGATGGGTTCCACGGAGCGTAACGAATCGGTTACGGCGCCCTGTGGATTGCGCAAGCGCAACGCCACTGGCTTGAATGGGGCAGCTTCTGCAGGGATCTGCTCAGTCTTCCATTGTCTTTCGCCGCCCTGCTCATAATCATGCGAGAGGTAGTAATCAACGGCTTCCTGGGTCTTGGCGCGCTTCACCATCTGACCCTTCTGTAAAATCACACATTCAGAGGTCAAACGCAGCACGGCCGACATGTTATGCGAAACAAACAAGACGGTTCGGCCAGCGCCGGCAACATCGCTCATCTTGCCCAGACATTTTTTCTGGAACTCGGCATCGCCCACAGCCAGCACTTCATCCACAACCAGGATCTCCGGTTCCAGATGCGCCGCCACTGAAAAAGCCAGCCGCATGTACATCCCGCTGGAATAACGTTTGACCGGGGTATCTAAAAATTGCTCGATCTCAGAGAAGGCCACGATCTCATCAAACTTACGGTCAATCTCGGCGCGTTTCATGCCCAAAATGGCGCCGTTGAGGTAGATGTTCTCACGGCCGCTCAACTCAGGGTGGAAGCCAGTACCAACCTCCAACAAAGAGCCCACCCGGCCACGGATCTCAGCCCGGCCTTCGGTGGGTTCCACCACGCGGGAGAGTATTTTGAGCAAAGTAGATTTCCCTGCCCCGTTTTTACCGATGATTCCCAGCACCTGGCCTTGCTCCACATCAAAGGAGATGTTGCGCAACGCCCAAAAGGATTCGGTACCGGTTGGGTTGAGCAACGTACGAATGGGGTTCTTAACGGCATCTGAGATCTTGTCTCTGAGGGTAGTGTAGCGACTGGCCTCTGAGAAGATCTTGTATTGTTTGCCGATGTTATCGACTTTAACGACAAGGTTATTGTTCATGCGTTTATCCAAAGCGGATCAGATCATA
The DNA here is from genome assembly GCA_964634855.1 of uncultured Anaerolinea sp. Lineage (GTDB taxonomy): Bacteria > Chloroflexota > Anaerolineae > Anaerolineales > Anaerolineaceae > UBA6107. The sequence continues at coordinate 3,334 of CAZWKK010000163.1, read as the reverse complement.
TCCGCGAAAACTCTTTCCATGCGGCGGAAGTAGAACATGCCGGTGACAAACAGTAAGACCGAAATGACTGCTGAGATTCCCAACATCAGGGGTGTTACCACGCCTTGTGTGCCCAGCAGCGCCCAGCGGAAGCCCTCGATCACACCTGTCATGGGATTGAGCGAGTAGATGAGCCGCCATTTTTCAGGGATGAGGCTGGAGGAATAAACCACCGGTGACAGATACATCAGGAAGGTTGGCAAAATGCCCAAAATGTAGTTGAAGTCACGATACATCACCACAAGGGCTGAGAGCCATAAGCCCACGCCCAGGGCGGTGATCATGGCCAACAACAGGAAGAACGGCAGCCAAACAATATTGATGGTAGGGGTCACGCGGTAGTAAAACAACATGGCAATGAGGATGACGAAGGCGATTAGGAAATCGACCACGTTGGCCAACACTGAAGAGAGTGGCACGATCATGCGCGGGAAGTAGATCTTGGACACCATGTGTCCGCTGGTGAGCATGGAACGGGCCGAGACCCCCAAAGCCGCAGCAAAGAACGCCCATGGCACGGTGGCGGTGTAAGAAAAGATGGGGTACGGCAATCCATCTGAGGGGATCTTGGCTAAATTGCCAAAGAAAATGGTCAGGATCACCATGTTCAGGAACGGCTGCAGGATCGCCCACAAAACACCCAAAACGGATTGCTTGTAGCGCACTTTAAGATCACGCCAGGTCAGAAAATAGACCAATTCGCGGTACTTCCAAATATCTTTCAGGTTGAGCGCCACCAAACCCTTGACTGGCTGAATGACAACCACGTCTTTTTGGGCAGGGGCGACCGGGAGTTTGTTCGTCATTTAGAAGCGTTTTCCTTTGCGGTTTTCTCTTCGTACCAGGCAATGGTGCGGCGCAAGCCTTCTTCAAAACCCACCTGGGCTTTGAAGCCGAATTCACGTTCCGCTCGTGTAACATCCAACTGACGGCGCGGTTGGCCGTTGGGTTTGCTGGTGTCCCAAATGATCTTACCTTCAAAACCACTGAGTTTGGCAATGAGGGTGACCAGATCTTTGATGCTGATCTCCATGCCAGAGCCCAGGTTTACCGGCTCAGATTTGTTGTAGCTTTCAGTGGCCAGGCAAATCCCTTCGGCAGCGTCCTCTACATAGAGGAACTCGCGCGTGGGAGAGCCATCGCCCCAAACCTCGATGGAATCGCGGCCGGCCTGCTTGGCTTCCAAACATTTGCGGATGAGCGCCGGGATCACATGCGATGATTCAGGGTTGAAGTTATCGCGCGGACCGTAAAGGTTGACCGGCATCAGAAAGATGGAGTTGAAATCGTACTGCTGGCGGTAAGCCTGAGACTGTACCAAAAGCATCTTTTTGGCCAGGCCGTAAGGTGCGTTGGTCTCTTCGGGGTAACCGTTCCAAACGTCATCTTCCTTGAAGGGGATGGGGGTGAACTTGGGGTAAGCGCAGATGGTTCCCAACGCCACCACTTTTTCGATCTTGCGTTCGTAAGCCTCATGGATGAGCTGCACGCCCATCATCAAGTTATTGTAAAAGAATTCAGCCGGGTGTTCGCGGTTGGCGCCGATGCCCCCCACCTGGGCAGCCAGGTGAATGATGATATCCGGCTTGGAATCATCCAGCATTTTGCGGATGGAATCCATTTTGGTCAGGTCGTACTTTTCAATGGTCGGGATAAAAACCTCAGCACCACGGGCTTTCAGTTTTTCCACCACAAAAGAACCTAAAAATCCTGCGCCCCCGGTCACGCAGATCTGCTTGCCATTCAAATTGGAGTTGCTGTTAATGCTCACGATGATCATCCTCCATTTCCAAAAATACTTTCAAGCCCACGATCTTAAGCAAAGGCGCTTTCGGGTCTGTGGTCACGGAGACATTCTGTTCCAAACAAGTTAAACGACAAATCTCCGCTACGTCTCCGGCTCCCTCGACGCGGGTCTGATGATAGTCTGCTCGCTTAAGTTCATCCAAGGCCACGATCACCCTTTCACGTACCAGGCGGTAGAGGTTGAATGAGTTCTGTATATAGTCCAGGGTCAGGCGTGTACGCAGCGCAATACCTTCGGGTGTGATGATGTACTTCAGCTTGCGCCGCTCTACCCGGCTGACCTTTACATATCCTTTTTCAATAAGTCTTTTGAGATGCCAGTTGATGGTACCGACAGCCACCTGAAGCCCTGAAGCCAGTGCTGCTTGCGTGGTATCGGGGTCCTGTTCTATTTGTTCGAGAATGACTAGATCGCGTTCAGCGCTATTTTCTAAGCTCATCTATCTCCAATATTCAAGTGTTGAATTATAATCCAGCCCGGCAGACGGGTCAAGCCCTGCCCTGCCAGGATAGCCCAAAAGTCATTTGACAGCGGCCCACAAGCATGATAAACTGGCTTCAATTGAACAGCCCCAAACGGCAACTTCTATCCAGAGAGGCGGAGGGACCGGCCCGATGAAGCCTCGGCAACCAGGATCATACCCATGATCTACGGTGCCAATTCCGACAGAGGATCTGGAAGATAGGAGGGCAGCCGCAGTCTTTTCTGCCCCTTCGTGTATCTCCGGAATGGGGCATTTTTATTTCTAAGGAGACAATGTTATGGCAAAAAGCACGTTCATGGATAGCGCAAGCTACAAGTTCACCTCTGAGTCTGTTACAGAGGGCCACCCCGATAAATTATGCGATCAGGTCAGCGACGCAGTATTAGATGCCTGCCTCGAGCAGGATCCGCGCTCCCGCGTGGCCTGTGAAACCGCCACCAAGACCGGTTTTGTCATGGTGCTGGGCGAGATCACCACCAACGCCTTCGTCAACTTTGATGAGCTCATCCGCAAGGTCGTCAAAGGCATTGGCTACGACAGCAGCGACAAAGGCTTTGATGGCAACACCTGCGCCGTCATGAGCGCCATTTCCAGCCAGTCCCAGGATATTGCATTGGGCGTGGATAAATCGCTTGAGCTCAAAGATGGTGAAGTCAGCGAGAAAGAACTCAATGAGATCGGCGCCGGCGACCAGGGCATGATGTTTGGTTACGCCTGCAACGAAACCCCCACCCTTATGCCCATGCCCATCTACCTGTCCCACAAGCTCACCCGCCGTCTGGCCGAGGTGCGCAAGAGTGGCGAGCTTCCCTGGCTGCGCCCCGATGGCAAGAGCCAGGTGACCGTTGAATACGCCTACGGCAAACCCGTGCGCGTTGACACCGTCCTCATCAGCACGCAGCATGCCCCTGAGGTCTCTCACAACGAGATCGAAGAATCCGTGGTGGAATACATCATCAACCCCGTCATTCCTGCCGAACTGCTGGATAAATCCCCCAAGATCT
>CAZWKK010000162.1:0-4911 GCA_964634855.1 uncultured Anaerolinea sp. | reverse complement strand
ACCGCGGGGCACTTACCGTTGATTTTAGCAGGGCGAAGTAATTTGGCATGAACCCGGGCTCCCCCCACCCCGGTGAAATAGAGGTGGAAACATTCCACACCAGGCACCTGAAACTCAGCCGGTACCAACTCAACTTCGGGATCAATCGCTCTCATCTCAGACAGAGCCTTGTCCCAGTAAGCATCAAAATCAGCGGGACGGGGGTTGATGCCCTGATAGGTCTTTAATTTGTCTAATGAAAAATCAAAAGTTAAAGGCATATTCATTGCTCCTGGCAATTAATTTTTATCGCTGGTATTCTAACCCAAATCCAAACGGGTATAGAGGATCTTCCGAATCGTAGGGCAGATCTTCTTTCTGGTTACGAACCGCTTCCATGGAGCTGGGAAGTTCCAATGGCAGCCGACCTTCAGGTCTGGCCTTGCCGAAGATCACATTCAGGACTGCCCCGTCATCAGCACCGTATTCAGCAATTAGAGCTTTTGCTGCATCACTGATCTCCGGGATTACGGCTGGCCGATCAATGTAAATGGTTACGATGGTGGGGACTGCCTTGAGTAACTTGAGGATCTCCGCTAATTTCTCGCCTTCGAAGTCCAGATCGCCATGATGGAAATTCGCAGCGAAGGGGTTCTTCGTCTCCACAGGTACCCAGGGGGTATCGAGGCGCAAGATGGCAAAATCAGCTTCCTGTGGGGTGCTCACCACCTGGGCATAGCGGGCAGCGACTTCTTTATCTATGTTTTCCACATAGATCTTTGGCTGACCTTTGATGGGCAGGAAGTCATCTTCGTTCTTCAACAATGTCATGGCCCGTTCTTGAGAAGCGTGACCCAAAGCGGCTGAGACCGGGCTGCCAAGTATTTCAGAAACTTTAGTCTCATCTACGAATGGAGCATCGAACAATCCTAATTCAAACTTCTGTTTTAAGAGACGTCGCACTGATTGGTTGATGCGTGCTTCAGATAAGCGTCCATCCTTGACCAATTGCACCACGTACTCAGGACAGCTCTCCCCACCAAACTGATCCACCCCTGCCTCAATGGCTTTTAAAACCCGATCCGCATGGCTTAAGTGTTCCACTCCCCAGGCACGTGCTGGCCAAACGGTAACGCCCATATCAACATCTGTGATCAATCCCCAATCAGTACAGACCACGCCGTCAAAGTGATATTTTTCGCGCAACAGGCCGGTGATAATGGCCTTGTTAAAGGACATGGCCACATCTTCATCAGTCTGACCCATTGGCACACCGTAATATGGCATGATGGAAGCTGTACCCGCTTCGAAAGCGGCCTCGAATGGGATCAAATGATACTCAAAATTGTTGCCCGGATAGATCTGCCCGCGCTGAAACTCAAAATGAGGATCGAGCCCCATATTCTGTGGGCCACCGCCCGGGAAATGCTTGGTCATACAGGCAACACTATTCCTACCCAACTTTTTTCCCTGGAAACCGCGAATATAAGCCTTGACCAGCCGGGCAGTGAGGGCGGCATCTTCGCCAAAGGTACCGCTGATGCGCGGCCACCGTGGTTCAGTTGCCAGATCGATCTGCGGATGCAGAGAAACACGGATTCCTACCGCCAAGTATTCACGGCGGGCAATATCCGCGAACTTCTCAATCAGATCCAGATCATCAATGGCTGCCAAACCCAGGGTTTCGCACCATTGAGAGAATTCCTGCGCCGCCATTGAGAAAATATTGCGCGTGAAATGATTACGCGGATCAGAAGCAATGGTAATGGGAATTCCCAATCGCGTCTTTTCCGCATAGGCTTGCAGCTGGTTATACCAATTTGCTGTCGCTTGGGCAGATGGGATTTGCCAGAGGTTAAAGTGGGTCATCAGTTGGGCATCCATCTGTTTGGAGGCCACTCCGCCAAAACCCTCCCCGCCGGGTTTTTCTTCAATGCTGCCATCTTCATTGACGACGGAGCCATTGATGAACATCATGCCGGCTTTCTCTTCCAAAGTCATTTGAGCCAGAAGGTCTTCCACCCTTGTTTCAATGGGTTGACGCCAATCTTCGTAAAGATCCAGGCGGCCGTTATGGTTCAGGTCGCGGTATTGAACACCATCGGCATTCGTAATAAGGGAAGAATGTCCTAAAGTAATCTCATCTGGTTGCATGTTGTTTATAAGGCTCCGTTCGTCAGGTATCTTTTCAACTACAAGTTATGCGCTTTGGCGACCATATCGGCGACAATTTCTTCAGCAGGTTTATTCAAACCACCCTGCACCCACAAGAGTACACTCACAAGGGGCATTTCGCCGAACATCTGCATCACATCCATGCCAATTGCGGCTTCAGTGCTTTCTTCTTTCTCGCCAATGAAGGTCTGTTTTGCAAGTTTCTGGAAGGTCTCATAAACAGGCTCAAAGGCTTTCTTGCCGCGCGGATCTTCCAACCACTCATTGATGGTGGAATTCATATGCAAGATGCAGGGTAATTGTTGGGTAGATTCCAACTTCACAGTCAAGGTGTGGCGAATGTCCTGTGAGGAGGCGCCGATGAGGAGGTCAAAGTCGCCCTCCTCTGCCACCCACTGGCTGTAGGCCGGGTTGTAGTAGGCGAAGGCGCGGAAATCAAGATCAATTGTGACGGTCTTGGTCTCACCAGGTTTCAATTCAACTTTGGTAAAACCTTTCAATTCTTTCTCAGGGCGTACCAGCTTGGATTTTTGATCGTGCACATACACCTGCACGATCTCTTTACCGGTCATTTTGCCAGTATTGGTTACATCTACAGAGACCTTAACCCCTTCAGTGTCTGTAAAGGTGGTTTTGGAAACTTTGGCATTGCTATATTCAAAAGTGGTGTAGCTTAAGCCATAGCCAAAGGGGAATTGCACTGCAATCTTACGTGTATCATAGTAGCGGTAACCAATGAACAAACCTTCACCATATCGTACCTCTCCCGATTCACCTGGCCAGTTGAGATACGCAGGGGTATCTTCCAGACGCAGGGGGAAGGTCTCAGCCAGTTTGCCGCAGGGATTCACTTTGCCGTATAACACATCAGCAATAGCCACACCGCCTGCCTGACCCATCATCCAACCCTCCAAAACAGCAGCCACGCCATCGATCCACTCACCCATCACCACAGGTGCACCATTATTGATGACCACCACGGTGCTGGGTTGAACTTTGCTCACAGCTTTAATGAGTTCTATCTGCTGCTTGGTCAGGTCCAGATCCACGCGATCATACCCTTCAGATTCCTTGTAGGTCGGCAGGGCAATATATAAGACAGCCACGTCAGCAGATTCTGAAATGGTGACGGCCTGCTTGATGAGGTCGGGCCGGAAGGCATCATCCACCGGGTAGCCTTCAGCATAAGAAAATTCAGAATCACCACTCTGAGCTTTAAGCTCTTTGAATGGTACTGCCACCTCTGTGGGGTTGATATGCGAACTACCACCACCCTGGAAGTGAGCTGCCTCGGCTGCCCGCCCAATGACTGCCACCTGTTTGCCCGGTTTGAGGGGCAAAATGCCGTTGTTCTTAAGCAGAACAAACCCTTCAGTGGCGATCTTGGCAGCCAACTGATGGTGCTTTGCAGCATCAAAGGTGCCCTTCTTGGGAGTCTTCTTTGCCTGGAAGACCACTTTTAGAATTCGGCGCACAGATTCATCCAGGATCTTCTCATCCAACTCACCCGCACGTACGGCATCCACCACCTGCTTGACAAACAGATCGTGTTTGCCAGGCATTTCCAGATCCAACCCACCTTTAAGAGCCGCAACCCGGTTTCGCACTGCACCCCAATCCGAGACAACAAAGCCTTCAAAGCCCCATTCTTTCTTGAGGATCTCCGTCAGTAAATGATAGTTTTCTGAGGCGAAGGTACCGTTCAACTTGTTGTAGGAGCACATCACGGTATACGGCTTGCCTACTTTGACGGCTTTTTCAAAGGCAGGCAGATAGATCTCACGCAGGGTGCGTTCATCAACCACTGAACTGATGGTGAAGCGCTGATATTCCTGATTGTTGGCAGCGAAGTGTTTTAAAGAAGTTCCTACGCCTTTACTCTGGACACCACAAATGAAGCTGGCAGCCAATTCCCCTGCCAGAAAAGGATCTTCTGAAAAATACTCAAAGTTACGCCCACACAGTGGGGAACGCTTCATGTTCGTGCCAGGACCTAGCAGTACATCCACATTGAGAGCAATACATTCTTCGGCCAGAGCTTCGCCCATCTTGCGCAGCAGATCAACATCCCAGGTGGAAGCCGTGCAAGAGGCAGTGGGGAAACAGGTAGCGGGCAAACTTTCTTGCACCATCGAGGTAGGGTCAACCACTTTCCGCACCCCGTGCGGGCCGTCTGACATGATCAGTTCGGGTACGCCCAACTTTTCAAAAGGTACAGTGGTCCATGAAGAAGCACCAACGCTCAGGCTGGCTTTTTCTTCCAACGTCATTTTTGAAACGATCTCCTGGATCTGATCAGACATGATAGGTCTCCTAATTATTCAAAAAAATCTACTAGTTAGTGCTCGAAAGAATCGTACACCGATCGAACTCTGAGAGCTTTTTCCACCTGTTCAAGTGACCAACCTTCTGGCATCTCGCCAGTCAGGGTCACACTGCGGCCAGCCGGAAGATCAAAGTAGTTGTCGCTGAAGACAACATCGGCGCCATCAATAACAATTTCTACCAGTCGGGCCAGTTTTTTGGCTGAGACTTCAATATGCATTTTTTTGTTAGCCTGACTTACTTTGAATGTCAGAGAGGGTTCATTCAAAGTGAGGTGTTTGGTTGGCACAAAATACGCTACTTGGCGGGACAGCACTTTTCCATCTTTTACCAATTCGGCAGTAAAGACCAGGTCACGCTGTGCATCTCCCATCACTTCTTTGGCAAAATCGAATTTGCACACGGCAGCAACATCAAACGGAGCCACCTTGG
>CAZWKK010000161.1:0-4928 GCA_964634855.1 uncultured Anaerolinea sp. | reverse complement strand
AATCGCCCAACTCTTTGATCACGGCCTGGTCTTTCCAATGGCCTACTACCACTTTGCGATGCAGGCGTAAACGGGCACCAATAAATCCGTGTTCGCGATCACCGTGGGCAGCCTGGTTGAGGTTCATAAAATCCATGTCGATTTCATCATTGGGAATCTCAACGTTATACTGGGTGGCAAAATGGCAGAAGGGTTTCTGCAAATGTACCAATCCATTGATCCACATTTTAGAAGGCGAAAAAGTGTGGCACCAGGTGACAATACCGGCGCATGCCTCAGAATAATTCGCTTCCCGGATGATGGCGCTCACTTCTTCATTCGATTTGATCGTACCTTTATATACGAACTTACAAGGAGTGCCTGGCTGGCTGTTGATATAATCAGCCATTTCCTGACCACGTTTGGCAACAGTAGTTAGAACCGCTTCTCCATACAGCAACTGTGAACCTACAACAAACCAAATTTCTTTCTCACGAATCGAGACCATTCAACGCTCCTCAAAACTAATAGAGATTCTTATGCCAAAACCTTCACGGCTTTTTCTTCAATCGATAATCCAGCACGGTATTTGCTCATGAAAGCATTGAAACCGTCCACGTCTGCTTTCTCAGGCACAACAGTAATGCAACTCGCACTGGCAAAAACAGCGTCCTTCAAATACGCTTCCAGAGGTTCATCTTTCTTCTTATCTACAAGGTAGGCAGCTAATAGCGCCATCCCCCACGGTCCACCTTCTCCAGCAGTTTCCATTACCGAAACAGGCACATTGATGGCCGCAGCCATGATCTGCTGGCCTACCTTCGGTGTTTTGAAGAAACCACCATGGCCCAATACTTGCTCCACTTTTACTTTCTCTTGATCAAACAAGATCTCCATGCCCAACTTCAACGTTCCCAGAGCAGAATAAAGATGAGTCCGCATAAAATTGGCCAGACTAAATTGACCTTCGGCAGTGCGCACAAATAAGGGGGCACCTTTTTCGAGATGTGTGATCGGTTCACCTGAAAAATAGTTATAAGAAAGCAACCCACCACAATCTGCATCCCCTTTGAGCGCTACATTGAAGAGCCCGGTGTACAGCCTGTCTGCGTCCAGGGCAAAACCAAAGGTTTCTGCAAACTCTTTGAACAGCCCGGCCCAGGCATTAATGTCTGATGTGCAATTATTAGCATGGACCATGGCTACCGGTTTACCGCTGGGCGTGGTAACCATGTCGATCTCTTCATAAAGCTTTGATAAAGACTTCTCCAATACAGCCATGGCAAAGATCGAAGTCCCGGCGGAGACGTTACAGGTGCGGGCTGCCACACTATTGGTGGCCACCATGCCAGTTCCTGCGTCTCCTTCAGGTGGGCAGAGTGGAATACCAGGTTTCAAGTCACCTGATGGATCCAGCAACTTTGCCCCTGCTTCACTGAGCTGACCAGCCTCTTGCCCGGCTAATAAAATTTTAGGCAAAATATCTTCCAACCGCCAGCCAAAGCGCTTATTCTCGATCAACCGGTCGAACTCTTGCAGCATTGTCTCATCATAGACCATTTTGGTACTGTCAATGGGGAACATGCCAGAAGCATCGCCAATTCCCAACACTTTGTTTCCGGTCAGTTTCCAATGGATGTAACCTGCCAGTGTGGTGAAAAAAGCGATCTCTTTTACGTGTGGTTCTCCATTTAAGATCGCCTGGTAAAGATGGGCAATACTCCAGCGTTGCGGAATATTAAAGTGGAAGACTCGGCTTAATTCAGCTGCAGCAGGACCGGTGCTGGTATTTCGCCAGGTTCGGAACGGCACCAACTGTTTCCCAGCCTGATCAAATGCCATATATCCATGCATCATGGCGCTAAAACCTATGCTGCGCACGCTTGATAAAGGCAGTCCAAACTTAATCTGATAAGCATCCTTCAATTTTGCATAGCAATCTTGTAAACCCGCCCAGATATCTTCCAGGCTATAAGTCCAAACGCCGTCTAATAACTGGTTCTCCCAATCATGGCTTCCGCTGATAACTGGGATGTGGTTCTCATCGATCAACACCGCTTTGATGCGGGTTGAACCGAATTCGACGCCCAGGACGAATTTATCTACATCAGCGAGAGAATTTTGGTCATGCTTAGCACTCATAAAAGGAGACCCTTTCAATAAAAAAATGAATAATCATTTGATCAAAATCACAGGCATCAACTGCCAGCCATCGCCTTCATGATCTCTTCTTCAGATTCATCGGTGAACTCTGCGACCATTTTGTGGTCGCGCAAGACAGCGATCCGGTGGCTGGTTCGCAACACTTCTTCCAACTCAGAAGAGATGAATACACATGACTTTCCTTCTTTGGCTAATGAGAGCACCAGTTTTTGGATCTCCGCTTTGGCACCCACATCAATTCCTCTGGTTGGTTCATCCAATATCAAAAGGCGTGGATTCGTTGCCAGCCAGCGAGCCAAAATTACTTTTTGCTGGTTACCGCCACTCAAGTTCTTTACCTTTTGGTCAGCAGAAGGGGTGGCAATATTGAGCAATTTGATGTATTTATCTGCGATCTCATATTGTTCTTTAAGGCTGAGGAATTTGAACCATCCCAGACCAGCTTGCATAGCCAGAATAATGTTCTCCCTCACGGTCAACTCACCCACAATACCCGCATCTTTGCGGTCCTCCGGGCAAAGTCCCACACCATGCCCAATGGATTTCAGTGGCGAACCATCTTTTACTTCTTCCCCATCGATCTTGAGCGCACCAGCGGTGGGTTGTTCCCATTCATGCTCATCAAAGGAGAAGCGCTATGAAGTAAGAACCTGCCATTTTCTTAATTCTGATCAAAACGAATAACATTCCAGCTTAATGCAGGTACCCGAACGGTTACATCACTCAACCCAGATTGAATATCCGCAGATTGCTGAGGAATTACAACGGAGGGAAATTGCTCTGAATTGATCGCGCTAACGTCATCATGGTGCAAGAAAATGTGTTCTTTAAAATTCGTATTTGCAAAAGCTCGCATATCAAATTGCAGTTCAATATCGCTATCCAAACTTCTGTTCAACACAAAGACATTGATAGCTCCCCCATCAGAAAGCACTGCAGCTGCATCGATCATGGGTACATCATCATATTCTTTAGAACTGTATTTTTCACATTGGATAATTGGTTGAAGCACGCTGCCTCGCCCAAACTTGGAGACAAGCATAAATGGCCAATAAGTAGTCTGTGCCCAACTACCCTTTTCGCTGGTCATAATGGGAGCTATTGCGTTAACCAATTGTGCCAGGCAGGCGATTTTTACTCGATCGGCATTTCGCAGCAATGTAATGAGCATTCCACCCACAAGCAAGGCATCTTCAAAGTTGTAGACATCTTCCAGCAGATGCATTCTTGTTCCCCAGCGATTTCGGGCAATCTCATCTTTGTCTTGATCCACTGAGTGATACCAAACATTCCACTCATCAAAAGATAAGTTCAATTTCTTTTTGCTATGTTTTTTTCCGCCTACTGCGTCACAGATGGAGACAACGGTTTTGATGAACGCATCCATGTCCATGCTTTTGGCCAGGAAGTTGGCTGTATCCTGCTCCTGGTTCTGGTAATAGCGGTGCAAAGAGACATAATCAATGTTGTCATAACACAGGTCGAGCATTTCCATTTCCCAGGCGCCAAAAGTGGGCATATCGTACGCAGAAGAGCCGCAAGCCACAACCTCGATCGTGGGATCCACCCATTTCATCACCTTGGCCGCTTCATTGGCCGCTCGGCCGTATTCGTAGGCAGTTTTTTGCCCAATCTGCCAGGGACCATCCATTTCATTGCCCAGGCACCAGAGTTTGATTCCAAATGGGTCTGCCGCACCATTCTTCTTGCGTAGATCGCTCCAAGCGCTGCCGCCAGAATGATTGGCATATTCCACTACGTTTCGGGCTGAGTCCAGGTCGCGGGTGCCTAAATTGACCGCGTACATCACCTGGGTGTTCACTTGTTTGGCCCACTGGCAAAATTCATGCAGGCCAAATTCATTGCTCTCAGTGGTGAACCAGGCCAGGTCCAATCGTTTGGGGCGCTGCACTTTGGGTCCAATGGAATCTTCCCAATTAAAGCCTGACAGAAAATTTCCCCCCGGATAGCGGACTACAGGCACATTGAGCATTTTTATCCGGTCTATCACATCCAGACGGAATCCATTTTTATCCGAATTCGGATTTCCAGGGTCATAGATACCCCCATAAACAGCTCGCCCCAACTGTTCTATAAATGAACCAAAAAGTCTCTCGTCTACCTTGGCGATGGCAAAATCTTTGTCAAGGATAATCTTGGCTTTTTGCAATTTATCAGCGGCTTTTGATGATTTGACCATTGTTGTTATCCTTTTACACTGCCAGTTGACATTCCCTCAATGAAAAACCTTTGGGCACAGAAGAATAGTAACATAATCGGCAAAATTGACATAACTGCGCCAGAGATCAATAAAGTGTAATGGTTCCCATATGGACCTAACAAACTATTTAACCCTATTGGCAGTGTAAATTTTGAACTCTCCGTTAGCACGAGGAGGGGCCAAAGGAAATTGTTCCAGGAGGTCATCCCAATAAAAATTGCCATGGCAGCAAAAGCAGGCTGCATTATTGGCAGAATCAAACGGAAAAATATGCCATATTCACTGCACCCATCAATCCTACCTGCATCTAGCAATTCTTTCGGAATACTCCGTAAATATTGGCGAAAAAAGAATATCGCAATAGGATGGGCCAGATAAGGCAAAATGATTCCTATGTAGTTATTGGTCAATTTCATCGCTACAATTTCTCGATACATGGGCAACATCAACATTTCAAAGGGAATCATCATTTCGATCAAAACGCAGACGAACAAAAAGTTCTTACCTTTGAAATCATAAAATGCAAAGCCATATCCTACCCAGGCACTTACCAACAATGTAAAAA
>CAZWKK010000160.1:0-4939 GCA_964634855.1 uncultured Anaerolinea sp. | reverse complement strand
CTGTGCTCGGAAATGATGCCCCCATCGCTTCCATCGCTGGTGAGATCCGCCCCGCGGATGATTTCTACAGCTACGACGCCAAGTACATCAACGACAACTCCGAGCTGCTCATTCCTGCCCCCATTGATGAGGCTACCATGCAGAAAGTCTGCGAGATCGCCGTAAAAGCATACACCGCCATCGATTGCGCTGGCATGGCCCGCGTGGATTTCTTACTCGACCGTGACACCAATCAGGTCTACCTCAACGAAGTCAATACCATCCCCGGCTTCACCAAGATCAGCATGTACCCCAAGCTGTGGGATGCTACCGGCATCAAGTATCCACAATTGGTCCAGAAACTCATTGATCTGGCCGTGGAACGCAAAGCCGACCGCGATGCGACTGTTCGTACTTATAGGAGCAAATAACAATGTCGCCTGAAAGATCTCAGCCCGGCAACTCCAGAGCTGACCAGTTACGCCAGAAACGCCAGCAGTCCAGCCAGGAACGCGTCAATAACGCGCGCCAGCAATTCAAGACTGCCGGCCCTGCAGCCAACCCCACCCCCTTGCGGCGCACCTCTCCGTACGCCACGCCCAGTACCGGCGCCTATCGCCCTGCGGCCACCCGCAAGGTCTACTACGCCCCGGCTGGCAATGGTGTGGAAATTCGCATGCCCTCCCTGCCCATGATCCAGATGAACTGGCAAATGGGTGCAGCAGCCATCGCGATCGTGGTTCTGGTCCTGGTGCTCTTGCTTGCCAACCTGGAAGTCTTTCAGGCCAAAGTGGTCGATGTAACAGGCGTCAAACGCATCACTGCTGCAGATATTCAGGCCGTGGTTGATAACAACAACCGCTCCATCTTTACCCTGGACCGCCAGAAGACCATCGATGCCATCGAGATCGCCTTCCCGGAACTGACCCACATCTCTCTGCGTGTGGTCTTCCCCAACAAAGTGGTGCTCAACGTTCAGGAACGTCAGCCCATCATGGCCTGGGTTTCTGGCGATACCACCCAGTGGATCTCTGCGGACGGCGTCATCATGCCAGTTCGCGGCGATGGTGGCACTCTTCCCAGCGTGCAGTCCAGCGTCAGCGCCCCTGCCCTCATCACCGCTGCTGAAGCAGCTGCAGCCGCCAACAAAGATGCTGCCGACACCAGCAAAAAGAACACCCCGGTCGTACCGGTGGATGTGATCAAGACCATTGACCCGCAGATCCTTTCTGCAGCCATTGCTCTCACCGCCCAGATGCCCGAAGGCGCCAGCCTTATCTACGACCCGATTTCTGGAATGGGTTTTACCGATCCCCGCGGCTGGAAAGCCTACTTTGGGGTCGATTTTAGCAATTTGTCTTTCAAACAGGCCGAGTATGAGACGATCGTGGATCGCCTCAAAAAGTTGGGGATCACCCCCACAATGATCAGTGTAGCGTTTTCAGACGCACCGTATTACGCGGAGTAGCATTATGGAAGAACCTATTGTTGTTGGTATTGACATCGGCACCACAAAAGTATGCACCCTGGTTGCCCGCCTGGAAGGCGACAGCGGCATGCGTATTCTGGGCGTGGGCATTGAACCCTCCCAGGGCATCCGCAAAGGTACCGTGGTAGACCTTGCTGCGGCGTCCCAGGCCATTGCCCGCTCTGTAGAAAAAGCCCAGCGCACCTCTGGCCTTGAGGTCACCTCAGCCCTGGTCAGCCTGGCCGGATCGCACGTTTCTTCCATCAATTCTCGCGGCGTTGTCGGTATCACCGGCGGCGTTGTGGAACAGGATGATATTTACCGCGCCATTGATCAGGCTCGCGCCATTGCCATCCCGCAGAACCGTGAGATCATCCACGTCATCCAGCGCGGATTTACCCTGGACAGCCAGGAAGGCATTCAATCTCCTGTGGGCATGTACGGCTACCGTCTGGAAGTCGAAACCCACATCATCACTGCTGCCGAAGCCACCGTTGAGAACTTGCGCCAGTGCGTGCAGGCTTCCAACATCGAAGTCAGCCAGTTCGTGCTCAACCCCCTCGCCTCCGCTGAGGTCGTCCTCGACCCCACCGAAAAAGACATGGGCGTGTGCGTCTGTGATATCGGCGGCGGCACCGCTGACCTGGCCATCTACATCAACGGCGATGTCTGGCACACCATGGTACTGGCGGTGGGCGGCAATCACATCACCCAGGATATTTCGGTTGGCTTGCGCGTCAACCCTGAGGTAGCCGAACAGATCAAGAAGACCTACGGCCATGCCATCCGCGACGAAGTACCGGAAGATGAGTACTTCCCCACTCAGGCCTATGGCGAAGATGCCCCTGTGCAGATCCGCCGCCGCGACCTGGCCCACATCATCGAAGCCCGCGTAGAAGAGACCTTCCAGCTCCTGCTGCAAGAGATCAAGCGCTCCGGCTATGATGGTCTGCTCCCGGCCGGTATGGTCCTCACCGGCGGCACCAGCCAGCTTCCTGGCATCCGCAGCCTGGCGTCCCGAGTCTTGGGCATGCCCGTCCGCGTGGCTCGCCCCGAAAACCTGGTCGGGCTGGTAGATCAGCTCAATTCCCCCTCCTACTCCACCAGCGTTGGCCTGCTCAAATGGGCACAACTGATGGAAGAACCCATGGTTCAGCCTGGCAAGAACCGCAGAACCCGTCAGGGCGGCGGCCAGCACACCATGCCCGTGGTCAACTGGGAAGATATCAAAAAATGGTTGACCCGTTTGTTACCGTATGAGTAAACCGGTCGGTAGACTGCTGGCCGGAATGTTGCAACATGTTATATAATTGGAGAATATACTATGGAGACCAAACAGAACGCTCAACTCAACGAAACATTTGCCCGCATCAAAGTGATTGGTGTTGGCGGCGGTGGCTGCAACGCAGTCAACCGGATGATTGACGAAGGCATGCACGGCGTCGAATTCATCACAGTTAATACCGACGCTCAGGCGCTCGTCATGTCCAAAGCCCAGACCAAGGTTCGCATTGGCGATAAAACCACCCGCGGACTTGGCGCTGGCGGCAACCCTGAGGTTGGCAAGAAATCAGCCGAAGAGTCCTCTGAGGAGTTGTACGAAGCCCTCAAGGGTGCGGATATGGTCTTTGTGACCGCCGGCCTGGGTGGTGGCACCGGCACAGGTGCAGCCCCCATCGTGGCACAGATCGCCAAAGAAATTGGCGCTCTCACCATCGGCGTGGTCACCCGCCCCTTCACCTTTGAAGGCGCCAAACGTCTGCAGAACGCAGAACAGGGCATCGCCCGCCTCAAAGAGCATGCAGATACCCTCATCGTCATCCCCAATGACCGCCTGCTGCAGATCGTTGACCGCAAGGCCACCCTTCAGGAATCCTTCCGCACCGCAGATGATGTGCTGCGCCAGGGTATCCAGGGTATTTCTGAGCTCATCACCATCCCCGGTATGATCAACCTCGACTTCGCTGACGTGCGCACCATCATGTCCGAAGGCGGCGCTGCCCTCATGGCAGTGGGTATCGCTTCCGGTGAAGACCGCGCTCAGAAGGCCGCTGAAGCAGCCATCTCCAGCCAGTTGCTCGACATTACCATCGACGGCGCTCGCGGCATTCTCTTCAATGTCACCGGTGGCCCCAACCTCACCCTCTTCGAGGTCAATCAGGCTGCTGCCATTATCAAAGAGACCGCTCACCCAGATGTTAACCTCATCTTCGGTGCCGTTATCGACCAGAACATGGGCGATGATCTGCGCATCACCGTCATTGCCACCGGTTTTGACCGCACCAACAGTGTTTCTGCCAACGTCAACCGCAATTACTCTCGTTTGGAAGAGACCCGTACTGTGCAGAAACCGCACATCAACGAAGATGTTGAAGTGAACGTCGGCACCGATTACACCGGCGGCTTCACGTCTCGTACCATCGACACCAAGGATATCGACCTGCCCTCCTTCATGCGCTCCTGGCCGCAGAAAAAGTAATTCAGCCTGTTGAGACGCGTTGAGCAATGGTCCTATTCTGGTACTCCATAGATAACCAGGTTCTTGCATCCTGTCCTTGAGGCATGTGTGCGAGACAGATCTGTACGTTCAACAGCCGGCGGCCAGTCACCGCCGGCTGTTTTATTTCCTCCCCCAAATTTTTCATTAATCGGAAGTGATCTTTACTACCCCCTGATTCCCCAATCCTTTTTTTAAGGCTAGCGTAGGGTTGCATTCTATTTAGCCCGTAAAAAACAAATAAAGCAGACCGTTGCCACATTTGGGGGTATTCACACGCTTTTTAGGCTAGTTTTTACCCTTTAACCTACGCTGATAAATTCACAGTTTGCGTTTCTATTTTAAGATTAAAGTTTATGAAACTGTCTTGAATCACTCGTTCAAATGTGCTATGATTAACGGCATAGATATACGGCCTACCGTTATCTTATCCCCCATATATGGGGGTTTGTTTTTCAAAGCATGCCGTTGAAGCCGTGGGTGGGAACTTGGCTCGCCCGGTCGCAAAATTCCAGAGGAGAATACAGTGCGCTGTCCTTACTGTCAACACGACGAATCTCGTGTCATTGATACAACTCACGATTCCCGCGGAGGGGTCCGCCGTCGCCGCGAGTGTGAATCTTGCGGGCAGCGTTTTTCTACCTATGAGCGACCGATCCTGGCCACTCCCCTCATCATCAAACGCGATGGCACCCGCGAAGAGTTCAACCGCGACAAGCTTCTGGAAGGCATGCGCATCGCCTGTGCCAAACGTCCTGTTTCGGCTGCTGAAATTGACCATCTGGTGGGAGAGATCGAGAACGCCCTGCAAAAAATGGGCCGCGAAGAGGTCTCTTCCCGTATCGTCGGGGATATGGTGATGGCCGGCCTCAAACGCCTGGACCAGATCGCCTATATCCGTTACGCAATCGTTTACCTTCACCTCGGAGATCTCAAGTCAATCCGTGAAGAGATCGACCATTTATTGGAATCATAAGGAGCAAAAACCATGGTAG
>CAZWKK010000159.1:0-4947 GCA_964634855.1 uncultured Anaerolinea sp. | reverse complement strand
GGGCGCAGTGGTGATGGTGGTCTCACTTAAACACCAGCTCTCCCGCGAGGGTTACTACTGGTACAACTTGCCCAAAAAAGAAGGCTATCCATTCCTGGCGTTGGTGGAACATACCAACTTCATGGACAAAGAGCATTACAACAATGAGCATCTGGTCTATTGCGGTGATTACCTTGAAAACGACCACGAATATTTCAAGCTGAGCAAAGAAGAGTTGGTGGCTCGCTTCTTGCCCACCTTCAAGAAGATCAACCCGGATTTTGAGCCAGATTGGGTCAATGAGACCTGGCTCTTCCGCGAGAACTATGCTCAACCGGTTCCCTTTGTTAATCATTCCCGCAACATCCCGGCCATTCAGACGCCCGTCCAGGGGTTGTATTTTGCCAGCATGTCGCAGGTTTATCCCTGGGACCGCGGCACAAACTTCGCCGTCGAAATCGGTCGGCGGGCTGCCAGGCTCATGCAAGGTAAGATCAGTTAGTGCGTTACAACATCCTGTTCTAAATTGGAACAGGATGTTTTTTGTAAGCAAATGGTCGTAAGTGAAAGGTTATGAACATTAAATCAGAAACATTCAAGATTTTGCATAATGACCGTTCGGGTTATGTCTTTTTTATTAATGATTTGATTTTATAATTTTTAACTATATACAGAAGTAGAGGGCGAAATTGTCATTAAAACCCAATATATGGGGGATAAGCTTGAGCAATAACCCTACTGGTGAGGCCAAAAAAAATCGGAACTAACATCGAAATTCGGAGATTCCCAATGTTTCCTTTAAGGTTAATATTCTTAAAAAAGAATTTTTCTTTAAGCGCACGTAGGGTATTCGCCTTGTTCTGACCATTTCTTTCTGTTAGAATGTTTCTATCGGTTCGACAGGGTGCTAGATCACCGACCTTGATAATAAATAGTATCTGATAGTGCAACAACTTAGAGGTAAATAATTTGACCCACAGGAAAAGTTACTGTGGGTTTAAAGTCCCATTTTATTAATTCTCCCCAGTGGGGATATCTTACGATAAGGAGGATCGGATTCATGAATGCAGAGTCTGCGTGGCAAAGCGCCACCGGCCAACTTCAAATGGAAATGTCCAAAGCCTCCTTTGATACGTGGGTTCGTAGTGCTGAAGTAGTACGACATGAAGGGGATACTTTTACCATCGGGGTGCAAAATGCCTTTGCCCGCGATTGGTTGGAAAAGCGCTTAACCAGTACGGTAGAGCGATTGCTGACCGGTCTCATGGACAGCCCGCAAAATGTGAAATTTGTGGTCCACCACAAAGACTACGCCAACTCTGAAACCGAAGCGTCTGTTGCGACTCCGCTTCAGACCAGCGTTACCTCCATTAACAACCAGGCGATTATGAAGAGTTCGCAGGGGAGTGGAGTCGTTATCAACTCGCGCTACACTTTTGATAATTTTGTAGTGGGTTCCTCCAACCGGCTGGCTCATGCCGCCTGTATGGCCGTGGCCGAAAATCCAGCCCATGCTTACAATCCCCTTTTCCTTTACGGTGGGGTAGGACTGGGCAAGACCCATTTGTTGCACGCCATTGGCAACCAGGCGCGGTTACAGGGCTTGCAGGTGTTGTATGTAACCTCCGAAGAGTTCACCAACGATCTCATCAATTCCATTCGCACCCATAACACCCAGGCTTTCCGCGACCGTTATCGCCAGATCGATGTTCTGCTCATCGACGATATTCAATTCATTGCTGGTAAAGAATCGACTCAAGAAGAGTTTTTCCATACATTCAACGCACTTCACGGCATGGATAAACAGATCGTCATCTCCTCTGACCGGCCTCCTAAGGCGATGGCCACTCTGGAAGAACGTCTGCGTTCCCGTTTTGAATGGGGCCTGATCGCAGATATTCAGCCGCCCGACCTGGAAACCCGCATTGCCATTTTGCGTTCCAAGGCTGAACGGATGCACCGCGAAGTGCCTCAGGATATTGTGGACATGATCGCCCATAACTTCCAATCCAACATCCGTGAGCTTGAAGGGGCTCTCACTCGTGTGGTAGCCTACGCTGACTTACGTGGCAAACCTTTGACCTGTGATATGGCCGAAGTGGCTCTCACTGATCTGTTACCGCAGCACAACCAGTTGGAACCCGAACGGGTGATGGATGTAGTTGCCTCAGCGTTTGGCATCAGCAAAGAAAAGATGCTCAGTCGCGAACGTACCCGCGAAGCTGCCCTGCCGCGCCAGGTGGTGATGTACCTGCTGCGCGAAGAAGCCAACGTCTCCCTGCCGCAGATCGGTGAGGTGCTGGGAGGCCGCGACCACACCACAGTGATCTATGCTTGCGAAAAAGTGGCTGATTTGATCGAGCGGGATGACCGCCTGCGCAAACAAATTGTTCAGATCCGCGAGACCTTGTACGGCCGCAGACCTACTGCCTAGTTCTCTTATATAGAATTAACGATATTAAGGTATAATTAGCCCAATTAAGATTAATGTTTTAGGTGGGCTACTCACTTGAACTGGCAAAACGCTTCTATCAATTACTGTGGTAAAGAAATAGAAATTCGGAATCTTTAATTGTACTCATAACCCTGGCCAGAAGGTTCAAAGCCAGGGTTTTTATTTTTGAACTAATATCCGTACCCTAAAAGGGAAACGGATTTGAAATTAGGAAGGTTACAATCGAATGAAGAATCATCCATTAAAGATCATTCCCCTGGGGGGCCTCGGGGAAGTGGGTGCAAACATGATGGTGTACGAATACAACGACCAGTTGTTAATCGTAGACACCGGATTAATGTTCCCTGAAAGCGACATGTTGGGAATTGACTATATTATTCCTGATATGAGCTATATCGCAGCCCGACGCGACAAAGTGAAGGGCATCATCATTACCCATGGTCATGAAGACCACACGGGCGCCATCCGTCATGTTTTAGACGAGATCTCTGCCCCCATCTATTCCACACCTCTTACACAGGGTTTGTTGGAAGTTAAACTGGCACGTAACGGTATGGTCAACCGGGCGCAACTCGAAACCATCCATGCCGGAGATACCCGCCAGATCGGTCCCTTTAAAGTGGACTTTTTCCATGTTTGCCATTCCATTCCGGATGCTGTAGGGCTGGGCATTGATACCCCTGCCGGGTTGGTGGTGCATACGGGTGACTACAAGTTTGACCACACCCCAGTGGACAACTGGCCGACCGATTATGCCAAACTGGCCGAATTGCAACGCCGCGGTGTGATGGCCTTGCTGGCCGATTCTACCAATGCCGAGCGCACTGGTTGGACGCCTTCAGAGCGAGTGGTGGACGCAGCCTTTGACAAGGTGTTTCGCGAAGCCAAAGGTCGCATCATCATTGCCAGTTTTGCCTCGCTCATTTCCCGCATCCAGCAGGTTTCGGACGCCGCCAAGAACCACGGTCGCAAGATCGCGTTTGCCGGCACAAGCATGGTGGATAACGTCAAGATCGCCCGCAAGCTGGGCTATCTGGAAGTGGAAGATGCCAATATCATCAGCCTGGACGAAGCGATCAACCGACGCGACCGCGAAGTGGTGATCATGGTCACCGGCTCACAGGGCGAACCCAGTTCCATTTTGGGTAAGCTTTCAACAAGCTCTCACCGCACTTTTGATCTGAAACCTGGCGATACAGTGGTGCTTTCTTCTCACCCGATTCCGGGCAACGAAGAGAACGTCAGCCGCACTATCAACCGCCTCTTTGAACGCGGCGCTGAAGTGATCTACGAGCCCATCGCCCCTGTGCATGTCTCCGGACATGCCGCCCAGGAAGAAATGAAGCTGATGATGCACCTGACCCAGCCGAAGTACTTCATCCCCATCCATGGCGAGTTGCGTCAGCTCAAACGGCACGCCGGCCTGGCCGCTGAAGTGGGCATCCCCAAGCAGAATATTGCCGTCATCCTTAACGGGCAACCGGTGGAATTCTTTGAAGGCAAGATGCGTCAAGGTAAACCCATCCCCACCTCTTATGTGTTTGTGGATGGTTCTGGCGTGGGCGATGTTGGCCCCGATGTGGTGAAGGAACGTGAGATGCTCTCAGAAGAAGGCATCATCATCGTGAACCTGGCCATTGATAAATTCACTGGCAAGCTCTCCCGCCCGGTAGAGTTGGTGAGCAAGGGCTTTATTGTGATGCGCGATGCCGAAGACCTGATGGACGGTCTGCGCAAGCGCATTAGTGAGACGGCCGCCAAAGCCAATGGCAACCTGCAAAAAGACGTGGAACAGGCAGTGAGCAATTACCTGTTTGGCGAAACCCGCCGCCGCCCCATGGTCATTGTCAACGCAGTCAAAGCATAAGAAAAGCAAACTCCCGAACGAAAGTTCGGGAGTTTTTTTACCTAAATTTGGATCAGATCGTTAGAGATCATTCTATCCAATTTGCCCATGGGGTATTTATTCAATTCAGATGGAAGCACCCAGCACAGCTCGCTGGCTTCGAGAGCTGTGGGCTCTGGACCCTCCAAATTCGCATGGAAGGCGTGCAGAGTGACCTTGAAGTGTGTGTAGGCGTGTTTGTATTTGCCGATCTCTGTCCCTACTTTGATCTCCGTAGCCAGTTCCTCGCGGATCTCGCGTTGCAGGGCCTGTGGCAGGCTCTCACCGGCCTCTACCTTGCCGCCCGGGAACTCCCATAGACCGCCCAGCAAACCCTGTGAGGGACGCCTGGCGATCAGAACCTTGCCATTGCGCTCAATGACGGCTGCGGCGACAAACCAGTGGGGGATGGGCTTTTTCTCTGTCATCAACGGGCGCTGGTCTTGCAGACCCAATTTGTAGGCTTCGCAAAGCTCGTTCAATGGGCAATGAGTGCAAGACGGGTTGGTGGGGGTGCAGATGGTAGCGCCCAGGTCCATCACCGCCTGGTTGTAATCCCCCGCCTGACCATGCGGCAAACATTCTTCAGCTTTTTGCCAGAAGAGCTTTACCCCGGCGGGGGAATCAG
>CAZWKK010000158.1:0-4957 GCA_964634855.1 uncultured Anaerolinea sp. | reverse complement strand
AGGCTTCTTCCAGGTTTATTAAGTAGAAAGTATCGAGGCATTCTCTAGCGTTACATGCTGAGACTCTCTGTTGCTATTCCAGGAGACTAAGGTGGATCAATCTAGTAATTCTACGCATTGGTTAACACAACTGGCTGCGATTTTCCGCAGCCAGTTGTTTGTGTCGTAAAAAATCCACAAAAACCTATCTTTGTACCCTACCTGAAGCATCTCCACCCATCAGGTTCTTGACATCCGCAACATTGACTCGGTTGAAGTCACCAATGATGGAATGTTTCAGGCAGCTGGCCGCCACCGCAAATTCCAGGGCATCCTGTTTGCTTTCGAAGGAATTCAATCCATAGATCAGCCCTGCAGCGAAAGCATCCCCCCCTCCCACGCGATCGATGATATCAGTGATCTCGTAGCGTTTGCTGAGGTGGAACTGGTTACGGTCATTCAAGCAAGCCGCCCAACCATTGCTGTCAGCGCTTTGGCTTTCCCTCAAGGTGATGGCAATAAGCTTCAGATCCGGATAAGTCTCCAAAACATGCCTGGATAGAGATTCGTACTTGGAAACATCCAGTTTTCCGCTTTCAACATCTGCATCAACTTTGACGCCCAGCGACTTCTGACAATCTTCCTCGTTGGCGATCGCGATGTCAACAAACTTCATTAGCTCAGTCATCACCTCCGAAGCTTTCTTGCCATACTTCCAGAGATTCTTGCGATAGTTCAGGTCACACGAGACCATGATCCCTTGTGCCTTGGCAGCCTTAACCGCCTCGAGTGAAAGCAGCATTGCAGATTCCGAGATGGCTGGCGTAATCCCAGTGATGTGGAACCAACCAATCCCCTCAAATGCTTTCTCCCAATCGATATCACCCGGTTTGGCCAAAGCAATTGAAGCATACTCGCGGTCATAGACCACCTTGCTTGGCAGCTGGTTGGCACCGGGTTCAAGGAAATAGATCCCCATGCGGCCTGGTCCGCGTTGGATACGACTCGTATCGACGCCAAACTTGCGCAATTCCTGGACGCAGCCATCTCCGATCGCGTTGTTTGGGAGCACCGTCAGATATGCCGCGTCCAATCCGAAATTGGCAAGTGAGACCGCAACATTTGCTTCCCCTCCGCCGAACGTGGCTTCAAGCATCAATCCCTGAAACAATCGCTCGTGGTAAGGCGGTTTTAGCCGCAGCATGATCTCACCGAATGTCAGAAATTTCATTTTTTACTCCTTTACTTCTGCAAAAGGTGAACCGCAAACCCGCCAAATTCATCCTTCAAATAGACGGCGATCATTTGCGAACCCTTATACTTGGCAGTTTCCATATCCACTTCAAATCCACGCTTGGCCAAATAATGAATAGCCCGATTGATGTTATTTGTTCTGATCGCAAGGTGACCCATCGTGCCCAGGTATTTTGATTTCAGCACTTCAATTCCAGGTCCGGCAAAATTCGAACTGTTTCCTTCTTTTATTGGAAAATTGAATGCCTGTGCAAATTGATGACACACATTCAAAGATTCCTCTGGACTCTCCAGGTTTATGCCAGTGTGGACAACTTCAAAGCCTAAAAGGATATCGACTGCTTTCCGGACAGCATCCGTAATAGCTGCAAAATTATGGCTGGTAATGTCCGTGGCCTTGCACAACCAACCGCCACCGACTGCGTGTATGAAAGGCTTGTCGGCATACTCTGCCAGATTGTCGTTATTGACGCCACCAGTTGGAATAAACCGAACGCCAGCAGATTTGAAGGGTCCGTACAGAGCGTTCATTGCGTTGACACCACCATAAACATCAGATGGGAAAAACTTGACTGTTGTCAACCCTTCCGCCAGTGCCTGCTGAATTTCTGTCGGTGTGACGCATCCAGGGGTGACTGCCTCGCCATTCTCATTACACCAGCGAACTATTACAGCGTCAAAACCAGGTGAAACAATAAACTGAGCACCTGCTTCCACAGATTCTTTACATTTTTCAAGTGTCAGAACCGTTCCAGCGCCGACCAGCATTTCGGGCACAGAAGACCGTACATTCTTTATTGCCTGGATGCCAGCAGCCGTTCGCATGGTAATTTCCATCACATCCAATCCCGCTTCCAGTAAGGCACGGGCTGCAGGGACGGCATCGTCTGCGTTGTCGATTACCACAACAGGAACAAGACCAGCCAGCCCGATCCTATCAAGAACGTCCATTTCATCCTCCTCGATATTTCTTAGAAAGTACCGTATGTTTTCTCAGCTTCAACGGCTGACATTCCCTTTTCGATAGCTTCACGTGTGCTCTTTTCGCCGCGAACCTTGGCTAGTGTAAGCGTGAGAGCTTCTTCCTCAATTTCACGGGGAAAAACAACAACGCCATCAATATCACCAAATACCAAATCACCTGGTTTGATCAGAATATTGCCGATTTCAACTGGACAGCCATATCGAATGACCAGATTCCGGTAGAGCGAACCCTGTGCATCCCTGCCCATGCAGAAGACGGGGAAGTCCTGCTCCAAAATCTGACGCGTATCGCGAATGTATCCATCAATCACTGCGCCAACCGCACCTCGGCGTTTGACCGTGGCGGTCATGATCTCGCCAAAATAACTGCATCTTCGATCGCCACCTGTCACGATATAAACTTCATCCTCGCCAATGTGGTCGATGGCTTCGGTCAAGAGACCAAGCGGTTTTTCCTGCTCACCATAAACATCGCAGATGATTGTCGGAAAAGCCCGCCCAACCATCACATCTGTGAGTCGGATGGATTGGATATCATGAGGAAGGTAGACATGGCTATAGCCAAGCGTGTCCAGCATGTCACAGATCACACCAGTGTAAAGTTCTTTCTTCATGATCTCAAATAATTCTTTATCATTCTTCCATTCAGCCATTTTTAATCTCCTTAATTTTTTTCGTTGTGTAAACAACGTTTATTTACAGAAATCGATTATTCAATTTGTCCAACAGATCGTGGGACACGCGTGCTGGAATCTTGGTTTTCGCGATAGCGATAAACTTCTTGTATGTTTGCGGGTCACCGCCAACGAGCACTTTGAGTTGTTTGCTGATAAATGTGACCTTGCTAGATAATGGTTTCAGCTTGATCTCGGTGACGTCTTTCCATGGCATATCTTGCATATTTCCAAACATCGAGACAATCTTTAGTCCATCCTCCGTCATAACGATTTGCTTGAGCAGGGTAAAGAGCAATATTCCAGATCCTGAAACCACGCAAAGCAAAGCAAGCCCGGCAACAACGAGGTAAGAATTGGTGTCACTGCCACCTCTGGCCGGATCAATCAGTTTGACAGCGATCAGGGCAAAGCCCATGAAGATCATTAAACCCGCCAAGATCACAGTGAACTTGGTTTCAGATAGGCGCAGCAACTCCTTTTCTTGCTTTTTTGGATTGTTCTTGACAATCAGGTAAATTGCAGCTGCCAGGCAGAACACAGATATAACCACGGAAATTATTAAAAATGCCATTATCAACCTCTCATCTATTTCTTACTTCAAGTATTCTCGTGAACAGCCGTTCAGCTGAGACTGGGTTTTGAGCATAAAGCATCATGACGTTAAAGATATTGGGTGAGTAAGTTAGGCCGAGCAGCTCGCGCGCGAAGCTCATGGCACCTATTTCACCAAGGCATTTGATCCTGCTGATGTTTTTAAAAGGACCAACTTGCCAGACCTTCATCTTCTGTTGCACTGAGTAGACATCGCTGCGTGCAAACTCCAGGAAATGATACATTTCATGAGAGATCAGCACGTCGACTGTTCTGATGTTTCCCACAACTTCTCGAAGTCCGTTTTCATCAACTAGTTTGTCTGTCGCGTCCGCGTTATCTCTGAATACGGTAATCGTACTTGGTTCTTCGAAACACGCAAACATCGAAAAACCGCCACCGTCTTGAGCAGCCTTGACAAGATAATTAATGTTCAGATGCCTCAACAGCTGTTCTGTGGAAACATCTCCGAACTGCTGCCTTATTTCTTGCGCCAGCCTGATTGCATCAAGTGTCGTTTCCTGAGAGTACTGGTTTCGTTTATCCAAGGAAATGCGATTTACCAAGGGCTCAGAGAGGAAGGCATATCTCGCCCAATCCTGATCGGTTAGTTGTATTAATTCACTAACCCAAGCAGCAATCATATGATCTCGTTCCTCGAACTGATGAGAATGATCTCTTCTTCCGGTTCAGCATCCAGGAATTCACTGGCCATCACGGTTCTCAACTGATCAAAACCGAGTGTATTTGAAAAATCCAACACTTTGCCGCCAATACACAGGTAGATATCCGGGGTGGAAAGCATTTCGCGTCTATAGGAAACCTGTTTGTCCCAAAGCTTTTTGGTCTCAGTCTCCCAATCTTTCACCTGGCAGGTGGATGCAACCGCATCACCGCACTGCACCTTCACAAATCCGCGATGATCGATCAGGCGAACCTGCTGCTTTTCGCCAACTTTCCGACCAAACACAAAGAAAATATCTTTGTGCGCAAGGGTTGCTACTTCTTCGGGATTGGCATTCATGGATTTAGCTGCCAGTTCCTTTGCCTCAGCTTCATTTACCTTTAAGGTCAAATCCGTTGCTTGAACTTCATTGGACCCCAGGGCAATGGCTGTGACCTTCGAGCTTTGCGGGTCGATTTCAACATGAACTTCTATCGTTGAAGGTACTGCCCCACTCTTGATCGCTAAAGCGGCCGCTTCCTTCTTAATTCTGTTAATATCTTCGGTGCTTGGATTGGGGATAACGCGTTCAACTACATCCCGAATCATCGCCAGCGCAACGCCAATGGATGAGATTACTTCAGCATATTGTGGGATGCTGTAATTCAGTTTCATAGCTTCTGCTGAGAAGGGCAGCAACGCTGCTGCTCCACCACCGACTCCAACCAGGGTGATTTGATCCCGCTCCAGGCGATATTTCTCAGCAAATTCATCAATCACCGGATGGATCTTTTCATAAGCTTTCTGC
>CAZWKK010000157.1:0-4990 GCA_964634855.1 uncultured Anaerolinea sp. | reverse complement strand
ATCGACATGGAAAAAACCAAAGTTCGGGTTATGGTCAACTTCTTTGGCCGTGAGACACCCGTTGAATTGGACTTCTTGCAAGTAGAGAAGGCGTAATCGGGCAAGTTAGTTTTGTGGGAGGGTGCTCCCCTATCACCCGCTATAACCACCAAGGAGAAAAACTGTGGCAAAGAAACTAAAAGCAATAGTTCGTCTGCAGATTGCTGCTGGTAAAGCCAATCCTGCACCCCCGATCGGTCCCGCCCTGGCTGGACACGGTATCAATATTATGGCTTTCTGCAAAGAGTACAATGCTCGTACTCAGAATCGCCCCGGCGAGATCATTCCTGCAGAAATCACCGTCTACACTGACGGCTCATTCACCTTCGTCCTCAAATCGTCTCCTGCCTCTGTGCTTCTGCGCAAAGCTGCTGGAATCGAAAAAGGCTCTGAAACCCCTAACCGCACCAAGGTTGGGAAAGTGACCAAAGCTCAGATTCGTGAGATCGCCGAGCTGAAGTTCAAAGATATGAACGCCAACGATGTGGAAAGCGCTATGCGCCAGATCGAAGGCACTGCCCGCAACATGGGCCTCACAGTCGAGAAATAGTTTGTGGGAGGGTACTGAGTACCCGTTTGTACCACTAAGGAGATAAAATGGCGAAACACGGTAAGAAATATTTAGAGGCTCTCGCCAAGGTTGATAACGAGAAACTCTATCTGCCCAAAGAGGCAGTGGCAGTCGCAAAAGAAACATCCTACGCAAAATTTGATTCATCCATCGAAGTTCACCTGCGCATGGGCCTTGACCCACGTCAGGCTGATCAGCAGGTTCGTGATGTTGTGGTGCTTCCTCATGGCCTCGGCAAGACCGTTCGCGTCTTGGTCTTCACCCAGGGTGAAGGCTCCACCAAAGCCAATGAAGGCGGTGCTGATTTCGTTGCCGATAACGACGAAATGATCAACAAGATCGCAGCCGGTTGGACTGACTTTGATGTGGCAATCGCTACCCCCGATATGATGGCCAAGGTTGGTAAACTGGGTCGTGTTTTGGGTCCCCGCTCTTTGATGCCGAACCCCAAAGCCGGTACAGTTTGCTCCCCCGAAGATCTGCCGCGTGTGATTACCGAAGCTAAAGCCGGTCGTGTTGAGTTCCGTCTGGATAAGACCGCCAACATCCATGTTTCCATCGGTAAAGCCTCTTTTGACGCACGCAAACTCTTCGAGAACTTCGCCGCCCTCATGGAAGCCATCAAGAAGGCTCGTCCCTCTGGCGCCAAAGGCGTTTACATCAAAAAGATCACCGTTGCAGCTACCATGGGTCCTGGCATCAAAGTGGATACCCTGGCCGCTACCAACATTTCTTTGGAAGAATAGTGGTATAATGTTCCACGCTTGATTGACCACTCGTTGATCAGCAAGCTTTCACCGTAGAAAGCTGGTACCCGCAAGGGTTCAAATTCCTGCCGAGGTGAAGACCGAATCGTAAAGTTCGTCAGTCGTGGGTTTAGTCCCGCCTCTGACACAACGAAAAAGTCTTTGCCTGGCAAAACCAGACAAAGACTTTTTATTTTGCAGGGAAGGAGGTATTTTTCATTGGCCTTTACTAAGAACAAAAAGGGCGAGATGATCGCCGAGTATGAAAGTTGGTTGGATAAAAGCCAGGCCATGTTCGTTTTGGGTTACCAGAAAATGAACATGAAAGAGATTGATGCATTCCGCGCCAAAGTACGTGACGCCGGCGGCGAAGCTCACCTGGTCAAAAACACCCTTTTCAATCGTGCACTCAAAGGAAAAGGATTCCCCGAATCTGATATTTTTGAGAGCACCTCTTTGGTCGGTTTCGCATTCACTGATGTCGCTGGTCTGGCAAAAGTGTTCACCGAAGCCACCAAAGGTTCTGAAACCACAAAAGTTAAAGGCGGTTTCCTGGGTAAGGAAGTTTTGACCGACAAACAGGTCAAAGCCCTTTCCGATCTTCCGCCTATGCCGGTTATGCGCGCCACTTTGCTGGGAGTTATCAACGCCCCCGCAAGCAAGCTCGTTCGCACTCTGGCAGAACCTGCTCGCTCCATGGCAGCAGTTATCAAGGGCTATTCAGAAAAAGCGGGTACCGCTGCCTGATAAGCTGGTCTATTCTATAAAAAACAATTCTTTTTAAGGAGATTTTAAAATGGCTGATTTAGCTAAAATTGTCGATCAGTTGAGCGAGCTCTCTGTTCTCGAGGCTGCTGAACTTGTTAAGATGCTCGAAGAAAAATGGGGCGTCTCCGCTGCCGCTCCTGTTGCTGTTGCCGCCGCTGGCCCTGTTGCCGCTGCCGAACCCGTTGAAGAAAAGACCGAGTTCGATGTCGTCCTCAAAGACGCTGGCCCCAAGAAGATCGATGTCATCAAAGTCATCCGCACCCTCACCAACCTTGGCCTCGTAGAAGCCAAAGCCATGTCTGAGACCGCTGGTGCCAAAGTCCTCTCTGCTGTTGGTAAAGAGGCCGCTGCTGACGCCAAATCCAAACTCGAAGCTGCTGGTGCAGTCGTCGAGCTTGCCTAATTCTGGCATCTCTGCAAATGAAAACTCCTCTCAATTGAGAGGAGTTTTTTTGTTTTAGGAATAGGGGAGATCAGGCAGCTACTGATTTGATCTGGCGGATGACCATGACCACTTTGCCCATAATGCGCAGGCTCTTGGGGTCTTCCACGTAGATCGGCCCCATGTAGGGGTTGGCGGGTTGCAGGCGGATGCGATTGGCTTCTTTGTAGAAGTACTTGAGGGTGGTCTCGTCTTTATCATCCAACCAAACGGCCACCATTTCGCCATTGTTGGCTGATTGCGCTTTCTTCATCACCACAATGTCGCCGTCGTTGATCATGGCGTCCACCATGGAGTCACCGCTAACTTCCAGGGCGAAGAGATCTGAGACGTCTCGCGTGGGGAGAAGGCTGCGGGCAATATCCACGCTGGCTTCAGCATCATAATAGCTGAGGTCAGAGGTAGGCATGGGGAGGGGGGCGCTGGCCACGATACGACCGGCAATGGGGACAGAGACCAGGTCGTTGAGGGCGTTGCCTGCCTTCTGGATCACTTCGTTTACTTTTTCGGCAAAGGTGGGGGTATCTTGTACAGGCTGTAAAACACGGATGCTGCGAGAAATACGATCTTCGCGTTCGATGAACCCCATCTCCTGCAACTGGGTCAGGTAGTAATCTACCAATGAGGTGGATTTGACATCGATACTGTCACCAATCTGGCGGATGGACGGGCTGTAACCGTTCTCGTCCTGAAACTTGGTGAGAAAATCCATGATCTTGCGGTGTCTTTCACTTAAACCTGGGCTTCTACGGGCCATACTTGCCTCCACTATTATCGTTCATTTGTACTATTATAATACACGAACATACGTTCTGTGTCAAGTCATTAACTTTTTGTTCTAGTTCATTTTGGTTGGAACCTGGCGTACTTGAAGAACGTTATAATGTGCAGGAGTGATCTTATATAGAAAAGGAAAATATGAACTTCAAACATGCAACTTCAATGATCGTGGTTCTTGGGTTTTTGCTGGCGGGATGCCAGCCAGGCCAGGGAGGCCAACCGAAGGCAACTGAGGTTCCCTCACAACCGACCGTGATCGTGGTAACCAATACGCCTGAGACTGTACCTCCTACCGCTGAGGCTTTACCGACTGCTACCCCTGAAGCGGCCGCTACCAGCGCCCCTGCGGTGACGTTGCCTGATTATTCTTCTGCCACCTATGTGGATGATCACAGTACTCCGGCTGGGTTGGTGATCTCCTTTGCCAATGCCATCAACCGCCATGAATACATCCGCGCCTATTCTTACTGGTCAAACCCCGATAAAACATTCGGATCACTGGATGCATTCACCAGTTCCTATGATTCCACCGACCATGTGACCGTGCTGCTGGGCAATGTGAGCTCTGAGGGCGCTGCCGGGAGCGTGTATTCCACTATTCCTGTGGTGCTTACCCAATCGCTCACCGATGGCAGCAGCAAACGCATGGCCAACTGTTATGTGCTGCGCTTTTTGCAGCCGGGCAACTTTGGTGCTCCCCCCTTTGACCCCATGTTCTTTGACCAATACTCCCCCTCGGTGGTCGATGGTGGCACCTCTGATGCCGCAGCGCTGGCCTCAGCCTGCAACACCACCGATCTGCCGCAGGGGCTCAACGGCGCTGCCCCTGGCTTTGCCCCGGTCAGCGACATCAGCAGCAGTAACTACCTGGATAACCGCAGCGGCGGCGTGGAAGTGGTCAGCTCACTGCTCAACGCCCTCAACCGCAAGGAATACGTGCGCGCCTACTCTTACTGGCAAGATACCACCGCTGTAGGTAGCTACAATTTTTACGCCGCTGGCTTTAAAGATACCGATACCGTGACCGCTGTTTTTGGCATCGTCAGCAGTGATGCCGGTGCGGGCCAATATTACTACTCGGTACCGCTTGGCATGGTGGTGAAGACCACCACCAATACCACCCAGACCTTTGTGGGCTGCTACACCCTGCACCTGGCCAACCCGGGCATGCAGGGCACCCTGCCGTTCCAGCCGCTGGGCATTACCAAAGGCCACTTCAAACAGGTTGCCAATGGTACCGATCTGACCCCGTTACTGGCGAGTGCATGTAATTAGGTTTTAGATAAGAATGTTTAGTAATCAGTGAAAAGCAAAGGCCCGACGTTCTTCGGGCCTTTGTTGTTTAATGTTCTTCTTCGCAATGATCTTCACATTCGCACTCAATCCCCCTGGCTTTTTCAAAGGCCTCTTTGGCTTCATTGATGGAGAAGTAGATGAGACCAAGTGAGCCGAGCGCGTCAATGAAACCGAGCCCGGTGAATTGATAGATGAGGCTGGAAGCAAGCAGGACCAGTGACATGTAAATGCAGACAAGCGTACAGTTGGCATCTGCCAGAATGGGGGCTGAATTGAGTGCTCTGCCCACTCTGCGTTTGCTCCACACCAGCGCCCACATGATGGCGATGGAAATGAGCGAGATGATGG
>CAZWKK010000156.1:0-5014 GCA_964634855.1 uncultured Anaerolinea sp. | reverse complement strand
CTACTCAAAATGAAGCTGATTGTTTTCCATGCTGGTGATCTTGACCAGCGAAACAACCGGCACGTTCAAAGACTTCAGCGCCTCGCGGCCGCCTTCAAAGGTCTTCTCAATGAGTGCGCCTACGCCAACGATGGTGGCGCCGGCCGCAGTGGCCAATCGGGCCAACCCCAGAATGGTGGCGCCTGAAGCCAAAAAGTCATCGATGATCAAAACGCGTTCGCCCGGTTTCAAATACTCCGGCGAGACGATGAGGTCAACCATATTGCCTTTGGTATGGGAGGGGGCTGTGGTGAGGTATACGGTTTCTGGCATGGTAATGGGGCGGGTCTTGCGGGCGTAAACAACGGGCAACTTCATGTGCACACCGGTCATCAGGGCCGGGGCGATGCCCGAGATTTCTGCGGTCAAAATACGTGTGGGTCGAACATCCTGAAAGGCTTGCGCAAATTGCTGCCCGCAGGCGTCCATGATCATGGGGTCAACCTGATGGTTGATGAGGCTGTCGATCTTTAAAATGCCGTTCCCCAGGATTCGACCTTCTTTGGCGATCCTGTCTTTTAACGTTTCCATTCTATTGAGCCCTCCGAATGTGGTTGTATAGACATTTTAAATCCAACCTGTAAGAACGGGTAGGGTTAAGTATTTAATTAATAAAATGCCTCAAAAAGAGGCATTTTATACCTAAAACCACAATCATTCCAGGCTTATTTGTTCTTCCAGAGGCCAAAATATGCAATTACGGCAATGGCAACGTAGGCAATGGTCTTTGGGATCATTAACATACCAATGGGAGGAAATTGCTGGGCAAAGAGGATAACGGGCGTGTAGAAGGCGTACGAAACCACCACCATCCAACCGATCCACTTGAATGTTTTATCGTTTGCCTTGTAAGCCGAGGAGAGCATGAGCCAGATGAGACCGACCCCCTGCACCATGAGGAAGATATTGCGATATAGGCTTACTGGTTGTGGGGGAACCACATTGCCCCAATCATTTGCAGGCAGGGCCATAAAGACCATGCGGGCAATACCTACGCCCAGGAGCAACCAGGTGAACCAGGTAGCTTTTTGCTCGAAGCGATCCTGCCAGACGTACACGAAGACCATGTAGAACAGGGTCACCGTGTAAGCGGTGGTGAGCATGCCGATGCCGAGCAAACTCATGGGCGCGCCAAACACAGAGACGCTCTTGTTCAGATCACCCAGCAAATGGGCAGCCACGCGAAAGCCCACATGCCCGGTATCGCCTGCGGCCAGCAAAACGAAGGCCAGTAAGATCAGCCTGGCTACGTTCTTGTTCTTCTCCTGCACTTTGGGCAGTTTGACTGCCATCAAAAGCACCAGAGCCCAAACGGTCAGTAAATAGACCACATTAAATAGCGTTTCGAATATTGCGGTGAGATTGGGATTCATTTCTTCTTTGCTCCATTAATAAATTGGTTTACCAGTAACTCGATCAACGCGCTTTGCTCAAGATCAAAACTATTTTCTCTGCCTAAAAAGTTATTGACGATACCCAGGTAGACCAGGGTCAGAAATTCAGTATTGGCTGGTTGTAAAGTACCTTCTTGAATGCCGGTCTGCATCAACTGCATGAGGGGGTCAAATAATTCAGAGCGAAAGGCAGTTTGCACGGCAGTTTGGTTTTCTACTTTTTTGATGTGGGTGCGATCATGCACCAAGACAGAATAGCCAGTTTGAAAATTGGTCAGTAAAGCCTGTGAAAAGGCACTGAGACGCCGGGTAAAATTGCCCTCAACATCCAGACCCTGATGCAGCTCCTGCAGCTTGCGAGTGAGGATCTGCACGAACAGGTTCTCTTTGTCTTGAAAGTAGTAATACAGGGTGGGTTTGGTGATGGAACAGCGTTCGCATAATTCATCTGTGCTTACACCGCGATAACCTTTTTGCTGGAACAACAACCATCCTTCTTGCAAGATGAGCTCTTTGTTAGGAGTGCTTTCTTTTCTCATATCTGCATTTATATACTAATTAGTATATAAAGTCAAGAGAGCAATTTCACCTCTTGAAAATTGGGCACATGTTCTGTGTTAAAATTACTCCTGCTATGTCTGACTTATCTCTTGTATTGGCTTCAAATTCGCCGCGGCGCAAACAGATCCTGGGTTGGTCCGGGATCCCTTTTAGCGTACGTCCGGCTGATGTTGATGAAACGCCTCTTGAGGGCGAATCGGCGCGTGCTTATGTGCAACGTATTGCCCTGACCAAAGGGCGTAAAATGTCTGGTTCGGCCGGCTTTAAAGAGTTGATCGTGGCCGCCGATACCACCGTGGCCGTGGATGACGAGATCATTGGCAAACCGAAAAACGCCGAAGAAGCTCGTCAAATTTTGCTCAAACTGCGCGGACGGGTCCATTTTGTCCACACAGCCATCGTGGTCATTGCTCCCTCTAAAGGGCTCATCGAACGCGAACTGTGTACCACCCGCGTACGGATGCGCCGCTATACCGATGAGGAGATTGAGGCGTACATCCGCACTGGTGACCCCATGGATAAAGCTGGTGCGTATGCCATTCAGAACGAGAGTTTTCACCCTGTTGACCAGATCAAAGGGTGTTATGCCAGCGTGATGGGCTTGCCGCTTTGCCACCTGGAACGGGTATTGCGCCGCATGGGCTACGGGGACCGCAAGCAGATCCCCTTTGTTTGCCAGGATGAGTTGGCGTATAACTGCCCGATCTTTAACCGAGTATTAAATGGAGAAGATGTAGGATAAACTCCGGAGCTCCTCCGGGAGGAAATTATGAAAATTCGCAACCTTGCTTTTGCCTTAATGTTTCTACTATCCGCCTGTGCTGGTCCCAGCCAGACTTCCAAAACCCCAGAAGCCGCCAGCAGCGGAAAACCCACGCCTGTGGTAAACACCACCAGTGTTCCTGATGTGCCCACTGCTGCAGAAAGTTTCCTGGCCAAATGGAAAGAGGGCGATTATGCTGGCATGTATGGTATGTTGGCCAAGACCAGCAAAGATGCCATCAGCCAGGCTGATTTTGAGAAGAAGTACGAGAACGCCAATAAAAGTCTGACCCTAACCAGTCTGGATTATGGAATTCTCTCTACCCTTATCAAGCCTTCTTCTGCTGAAGTGAGCTATCAGATCAATTTTGATTCCTCCCTCTTCGGCTTGTTGCAGCGCCAGATGACCATGAACCTGGTCATTGAAAATGGCACCTGGAAAGTTCAGTGGGAAGATGGCATGATCCTGCCAGAACTAAAGGGAGGCAACAGCCTGGTTTTGAACATTAGTCAGCCGGTGCGCGGTGATATTCTGGATCGCAATGGCGATTACATTGCCACCCAGACCGATGCTGTGGCCATGGGTATTGACCCGGCCAACGTCACCGCCAAGAGCATCCGCTCCATTTTGCAATTCCTGGCTGAGATGACCCAAAAGCCTTCCAATATTTTGCAAGACTCCTACAACGACAATGTAGACAGCTTTTACATTCCCATGGGTGAGGTCTCCAAAGAAGGCTTTACGCCCTATGCCACCACCATGGATGGATTGAGCGGTTTCATCTATAACAACTACAATGCCCGCTATTATTACAACGGTGGCATTGCGCCTCAGGCCATAGGCTATACCCAATTCATCACCGAAGAAGATTTGGCCAAATACAAAGCCTTAGGCTACGCCGGTGATGAAAAAGTGGGTGCGGCCGGGATTGAGAAATGGGGCGAAAGTATTTTGGCGGGTGGGCCTACCGCCGATCTGTATGTATTGGATCCCAATGGCACCACCGTCACCCGCCTGGCCCACAAGGACCCCAAAGCTGCAGATACCATCACCACCACGCTGGATAAGAACTTACAGCTTCAGACCCAGAAGGCCTTACTTGGCTTTACTGGTGCTGCTGTGGTGATGGATATTAAGACCGGCAAGATCCTGGCTATGGCTTCTTCCCCCAGTTTTGATCCGAATGCCTTTACCACCAATAGCTATAACAGCCAGTATCAACTTTCTGATCTGGTCAATGATCCCAATTCCCCGCTGTGGAATCGTGCGGCTCAATCTTCTTACCCGCTTGGCTCTGTGTTCAAACTTGTTACAGCATCCGCAGCGTTGGAATCAGGATTATATAAGCCCACCACCACCTACGAATGTACCAGTCAGTGGACAGAACTGGGCACCCCCTACAATGACTGGACCTTTGATAAGGGCCTTCCTCCTTCCGGAACTCTAACCCTGGTGGAAGGGTTGATGCGTTCCTGCAACCCTTACTTTTATCACATTGGTCTCGATCTTTACCGCCAGAAGGGCGATGCCTATCTGGCTGATATGGCGCGCGGATTTGGCCTGGGCTCTGCCACAGGCATTGATGCTGTCTCTGAAGACCCCGGCCGCATCAATAACCCCACCGATGATGGCTCAGCCTCTCAGATGGGTATTGGTCAGGGCGACATGCTGGTGACCCCCTTGCAGGTGGTCGATTTCATCGCTGCCATCGCCAATGGAGGCACCCTTTACCGCCCACAGATCATCGAAAAGGTCACCACCGTAGATGGTCAGGTGGTCTCCTCCTTTACCCCTGAAATACGTGGCACCCTGCCTGTTTCCAAGGAAACCCTGGATGCCATCAAACAGGGCATGAAGGCCGTGGTCAGCAACTCACGTGGAACAGCCTACAATAAATTCCTTGGCATGCCGTACTCCGTTTACGGCAAAACTGGTACTGCTACCACCTCTCTGGATCTGCCACACGCCTGGTTCGCCGGCTTCACTGCTGAAAACCGCACCGATATGCCTGATATTGCGGTGGTAGTGATCGCTGAAAACTCTGGAGATGGTTCTGAATACGCCGCTCCGATTTTCCGCCGTATTGTGGAGT
The DNA here is from genome assembly GCA_964634855.1 of uncultured Anaerolinea sp. GTDB lineage: Bacteria > Chloroflexota > Anaerolineae > Anaerolineales > Anaerolineaceae > UBA6107. Next base: position 165 of record CAZWKK010000156.1, on the reverse strand, counting down.
CTTATTTCTCTGGCGAGCCGCAATCGCTGTATCCGTGGGAAGCCTCGATCTACCTGACCAAGACACCCACCCCAGGCGCTGAAGAAACCCCCACTCCATGAAATCTTTCGATCTTACCGGCAGGGTCACACGTTACCAATCTGGCTTTTTTGTGGTGAGCACACC
>CAZWKK010000155.1:3797-5053 GCA_964634855.1 uncultured Anaerolinea sp. | reverse complement strand
TAAACTTAACCCATGCTTGCCAAAGTCAACGCCTGCGCTGTGATAGGGCTGGAGGGGGTCATCGTCGATGTAGAGGTTGACCTGACTCCCGGTTTTACCCCACCCATTACCATCGTGGGCCTTCCCGATGCTTCGGTACAAGAGAGCAAAGAGCGCGTCCAGTCCGCCATTCGCAATAGCGGGCTGGAATATCCGCGCGGCAAACGCATCCGCGTCAACCTGGCACCTGCCACAGTGCGCAAAGAAGGCGCCGCCTATGACCTGCCCATTGCCCTGGGCGTGCTGGTTGCCAACGGTCTGGTGCCGTTGGAAGCTCTGGAAGGCAGCCTGGTGATGGGGGAGATCTCGCTCGATGGCAGCGTGCGTCACATCCGTGGCGTGCTGCCCATGGCCGCCGTGGCCCGCCGCGAGGGATTCAAACGCGTTTTTGTCCCCGCAGAAGACGCCCCCGAAGCGACCATTTTCCCCGATCTTGAAGTCATCCCCGTCAGTTCGCTGGCGCAATTGTTCGCTCATCTCACTGGCGCGCATCTCATCCCCGCACAGCCTCAGTTGGAGATCGAACAGGTACCAGCCCTGGTACAGACCGATTTCCGCGATATCAAAGGCCAGGAACACGTCAAACGCGCCCTTGAAGTGGCCGCGGCCGGCGGACACAACCTGCTTATGATCGGACCTCCCGGCGCCGGCAAGACCCTCATGGCACGCGCCCTACCCGCCATTTTACCCAACCTCTCCGTGGATGAGTCGCTGGACATTACCCGCATTTATTCAGTGGCAGATGCCCTGCCGCCCGGCGTGCCGCTCATCAAGAACCGTCCTTTCCGCGCCCCGCACCACACCATCAGTCATGCCGGTCTCGTTGGGGGCGGCAATTGGCCACATCCCGGTGAGATCAGCCTGGCCCACCGCGGCGTTCTCTTTTTGGATGAGCTGCCTGAGTTCAGTTCCAGAGTGTTGGAAGTGCTGCGCCAACCGCTCGAAGACAAAGTGGTCACCATCAGCCGCGCCCAGGGCTCGCTTACCTTCCCGGCTAATTTTCAACTCGTGGCTGCCATGAACCCTTGCCCCTGCGGCTACTATGGCGACCCCAGTCATCCCTGCACCTGTTCGCCCGGCACGGTCATCAAATATCAGCGCCGCATCTCCGGCCCACTGATGGATCGTATTGATATTCACGTGGAAGTTCCCCGTGTTGATTATGAGAAGCTCAGTGATAGCCGTCAGGGTGAATCTTCGCAGACGGTCAGCCAGCG
>CAZWKK010000155.1:0-3697 GCA_964634855.1 uncultured Anaerolinea sp. | reverse complement strand
AAAGTTTCCGTTTAGTATGACTGCAGTCATGTAAGAGAATGCGCTGCGTCATTGCATCCTCCTCCCCCAAAGTGATAAACTGTTCCAATGACCGAGATCAAAAAGACCACTCAGTTCGAGCCGGGTGTCCTGCCGCTTTTCCGCATTTTTGTGGGACTACAATTGGCACTGATGGCGTGGAATTGGTTCAGCAGCCTGCGCACGCCTCGCTTCATTCTACGTGGGCGTTTCCCTCAATTGACCCAATGGTTCCTGGAAAAACAATCCAATGCCAACATCTATCTGCTCGGGTCTGTTCTACTGTGCCTCCTCTTCATTTATATGCTCGTTCCAAAATTCCAACGTTGGTTGGGGAAATACTACCTACCCATCGCACTGGTCTTTCAGGTGGTCATCATCATCGTGGCAGATGATCTTCTCACCCTTAACCGCCTCAACAATCAATTGGTGCTCGATTTTGGCTCCAGAAGCTGGCAGCTTTTCTTCTTTCTGTTCTTCCCGGTCATCCTGGCCAGTTGGCAATATCGTTTTTCTCAGGTGCTGGTGCTGATCTTGTTCACCACCCTGGTGGAACTGCTTTTCTTTTTGCTCATTCGCAACGCACCGGCTTTCCATTTCGGCGCCAGCAGCGCATTCCTGTTGGGAAGAAGCTTGCTTTACGTGTTTATCGCCTATCTCGTCAGTCATCTGATGAACGAACAGCGAGTGCTGCGTTCATCCCTTGAAACAGCCAACCAGAAATTAAAAGACTATGTTTCCACCCAAGACGCTTTGGCTACTGCCCGAGAGCGTAACCGACTTTCTCGCGAACTTCACGATACACTTGCCCATACTCTCAGCGCTTTGGTCATTCATCTGGAAGCCGCCAATATCCAGGCAAAGTCTGATCCTACCAAAACTCAAGAAGAGTTGGATTCGATCACCCAGCAAGCGCGCACTGGGCTGAATGAAGCTCGCCGAGCCATCCGATCTTTGCGTGCTGCTCCGCTGGAAGAAATGGGGTTGCTGTTGGCTTTACAGGAGGCAGTCAAAGAGGCGGCTACTCGCGGGGGTTTTGAACCCCACCTCACCTTGCCGGCCTCGTTGCCTTATTTGCCAGCCGAGATCGAAAATGAGGTGTACCGGGTGGCGGTTGAGGCCGTCCAAAATGTTGCCCTGCATGCCTGGGCAAAGAACCTTACCCTCCAGTTGAACATAACTGGCCAACTTCTATCTCTGCTTGTTCAGGACGACGGCATCGGCTTTGACATGCAAAAAGTGGACGGCCAGACCCACTTTGGTCTCCTCGGATTGCGAGAACGGGCTGACTTGCACGGCGCTGATCTTCAAATTAACAGTGTGCCTGGTTCCGGCACAACGGTTTCTTTCCAAATTGAGGTGCCCAAATGATCAAAGTGCTCATTTGTGACGATCAAAGCATTGTCTCTACAGGATTGACCACCATCCTGGGTTCGTCTTCAGAGATCCAGGTACTCGGCACTGCCGCAGATGGCGCTGAGGCCGTACAAAAAGCAGCTCAACTGCAGCCAGATGTGGTGCTAATGGACTTGAAAATGCCCATCATGAACGGCATTGAGGCCACTGCCCTATTGCGCAAAGAACAGCCGCACATCAAGGTGCTGGTCCTCACCACTTACGATGCCGATGAGTGGGTCTTTGATGCCATTCGTAGCGGTGCCGCAGGTTATCTGCTTAAAGATACACCGCCGCAAGCGCTCATCCAGGCTGTTTTGGATACCGCCGCGGGGAAAAATCACCTGGACCCAACCATCGCCGGACGTTTGATGGATCAATTTTCAAGCGGTAGTAAGGTTGCACCTACCACGATCAATTACGACCTTAATGAACGTGAAACTCAGGTTCTCACCCTGTTGGCGAATGGCGCCACCAATCCAACAATCGCTAAAGAGCTTTTTTTGTCTGAAGGAACAGTTCGTAACATAGTAAGCAGCATTCTGCTTAAATTAGGGGTGGAAGACCGCACCCAGGCCGCCGTTCTGGCCATCAAACAGGGGATTGTCCGTTCACATAAACAATAAATTTTGGTGACACACAAAAGAAGATGACTTGAGTCATCGCATTGGATGACCCGGTCTACTGGAATAAAACTTCTGAAAGATTTATCTTAATGGTAGAAAGTTTATTGACTTCAAAGGAGAAAAAATGAAAAAAGGATTTGTAACTCTCTCAATTATTATGATCGCTGCCCTTCTGGCGTTGACGATGGCAACTTTGCCCACTCAATCCGTCGCAGCTTCTACAGATGGGATAACAGTGGTCCGTACTCCCCTCAGCCAGGCAGTAGACCAACAGATGGCGTTGACCCTGCAGCGGGAGCGTAATTGGTTAATGCGCCAGAACCTGCATTTCAATCAGGCAGCCACCATCGCCCAGAAAGCGCAAGACGTCATCACCAAAGCACAGCAGGCTGGGCTGGACGTCGCCGATCTGCAAAATGCCCTCAACACCTTCAATGCTCAAGTCGCCACTGCCAAAACCAGTTATGACCAGGCAGCCTCCATTTTATCTTCCCCGGCAGGCTTTGATGCCAACGGCAATGTGACTGATGCACAGACCGCCCATCAGACCCTCGCCTCGGCGCGTAATGCCCTGCAGGAAGCTCACCTCACCCTGGCAAATGCCTCTCTCACTTTGCGCACCGCATATCAAAATTGGCGACTGGCACATAATCTCTAATCGGAGCAGAATCAATGAAAAAACGTCTCATTGCCATTACCGTTCTGGTCCTCGTCAGCGTTCTCCTGCTCACAGCTTGCAACCGTCCCCGCTTGCGCCAGGGAGCCACAGGAGCCAGCGAACCACCTGCTCAAACTGAAGGGCCAGACATCCTGAAATATACCCAGGCGCCGACTAACCAGGTGCAGCCAACCAGTACGGTAGAACCTTCGCTTCAGTCCACCAGCGCGCCTTCGGACACAAGTGCCGTCAGCACGGACCTGAATGAGCTTTCCAACCTGTTTGATACGCTGAATTCCGATCTCAACTCAACCGATACGCTCAGCGATTTTAAATAACCTGTTTTTTCAAAACGACCCCCCAGATACTTTTCTTATCTGGGGGATTTTTTGTAGGTTTCCTGCATGCTTTTTTTGCATTGTTCAAATCGATCAACAGGCATACAATTTAGCCATACCCTGTACCTTCTAGTGAGGATCCATGTACGAGCGTCACGATCAACCCCTGCTTTCACGAAGCAACTTCATTCGCCGTCAGATCAACCATTTTCTGATTGTGCTGGCAATTATTGCCGGTTCATTAGCCATCGGCATGGTGGGTTATCACTGGTTTGAAGGGCTCTCCTGGATCGACGCCTTTCTCAATTCGGCCATGTTGCTGGGAGGCATGGGGCCGGTGGCAGCGCTAAATACCAATGCCGGCAAGATCTTCGCCGGAGTGTATGCGCTCTATTCCGGCATCGTTTTCCTGGTCGTGGCCGGCGTGCTCTTTGCCCCCGCGTTCCACCGCATGCTGCATCATTTCCATCTGAATTTTGAAGAAGAACAATCTTCGAAACAATAGTTTTCTTCTTTTCACACAAAAAACAGGAGGCTGATTTTTCTCAGTCTCCTGTTCTTATTTCAAATTATTGACCTACTTCACGATCAAATTCACACTAGCCAGGCACAGATCAGCGCCGTTGGCCATGCTCTGCTCCGACAGAGTAAAAATCAAGGCA
>CAZWKK010000154.1:0-5055 GCA_964634855.1 uncultured Anaerolinea sp. | reverse complement strand
GGTGGTTTATTGTCTCCCTCGCTTCGCTCTCTCGACAGGCTAAAGCCCATTAAAATAAAAAGAGCGCCTTTCGGCGCCCTAATTACAACATATTGACATCTAGATCCAATGCAATATACCAGCAAAAACGATCAGAGCTGCCATATCCACGCCCCAGACCCAGGCCAAAAAGCGTTTCTGTACAGCGGGTTTCCAATCATGGCAGAAGAAAGCAGCCAGGAAGAATGGGATATATACGGTGACAAACACCGGCAAAGCCCCCCACCAGGTGTACACCCAGTGAAAAGCCGGGGTCATGGCCAGGAAGATCTCGAAAATGGAAAAGAATGCTGCATTGACCACGGCAAAGAATACGCGGTTGTTGATGCCCAGGATCTTCATTTTTGGATCAGCAGGCAAGAACTTGGCCATGATCAAGCCAGCAACCGAGAACATCAGGCTCAGTTCAACGCCAACCCCAATTAAAAGAAGAAAGGCGGTGCCAGTCGGGACTGTCCACAACGCATGGCCGCTAAAGTGCTGGATGAGAGCATTAAGGATCTCATAAAACCAGTGGACGCCGTACAGAGCTAAACCGGCTGCAATGACCTTGTAGTTCTTTTTGGTGTATTCATTGGCGTACATATATAAAACAGCCGCCAGCAACGGAATTACGTACCATTGAAAATTTGCCCCGCTGCGTAAAATATTGAGTGCCTGCTGGGTAAGTTCTGGTTGATTCATCTGGTTCTCCCTGAAATTGAATTGATTTCTTCATTTATTATAGCAAGGTGTAAATAATCCTCCACTAATTTTCCAAAATAAGCCAAAATGGCGTCTGATTTATAAAATTTTTACACACGAAAATATGCTTTATTGACCGATGTTTTTGCAAATGTTATAATCAGTTCCCATGAACGAGTCAGGCAAAACGCCCTCTGAACCAAAAGGTTCACTCAACTTATTGCTGGTTGGCCTGGTAGGTCAGGTGGGATGCCTGACCATGGTCATTATTCTGGCTGCTGTTTTGGGTGGCCTGGCTCTAGACTCAAAATTTGGCACAAAACCCTGGTTTACTGTTGGTTTACTGGTAATTAGCATCCCTATCTCTCTGGTTGTGATGTTTTTTGTTGCACGCAAAGCCACAGCCAAAATGAAGGCCAGCCAACAACCCGGTGAAAAAGACGAGGAGGGTACTATTGGAAAAGACGCGTAAATGGCGCTGGGGGGTGAATCGCTGGATCGTACTCGGCTTGATCATCCTGAGCGTTGTCGCCACGAAGATCGCCGCACCACCTGTGCAGCCAAGCATTCAAGTGGCTGCTGAAAACGTTTCGCATCACCCATTGTTCACGCTCCCTGTTTTGGGTGATTTTTACCTGACCAATACGATGGTGGCGATGCTGTTGATGGATGTGGTCATCTTGTTGATCGCCTTCGCTGTGAAACGTGCCACCAACAGTAAGAACCTTGCCCCCAAAGGTATTGCCGCCGTGATGGAAATGGCCGTTGAAGCCATGTACAACCTCACAGAAACCACCGCCGGCAAATGGACCAAAAAGATCTTCCCCTGGTTTGCCACGATCCTGATCCTTGTACTGTTTGCCAACCTGCTCAAATTGCTTCCCGGCTTTGAAAGCATCGGCCTTTTGGAAGAAAGTAGCAAAGGCGTTGGCATCACAGCCATCGGCGGACACTGGTACACTCTCAACCCCTCAGTTACCAGCGGTGAAACTTACATAGTCGCTCCTTTCATTCGTGGTCTTTCCACCGACCTGAACTTCACCCTGGCGCTGGCACTCATTGCAGTGGTCATGACCCAGATCATTGGTGTGGAAGCTTTGGGCATCCGCTACTTCTCAAAATTCCTCAACTTTACCACCATGTTCAAAAAACCCTTCCTGGGTTTTATGGACTTTTTGGTCGGCCTCTTGGAGATCATCTCTGAGTTCTCCAAGATCCTTTCATTCACCTTCCGGTTGTTTGGCAATATGTTTGCCGGTATGGTGCTCATGGCCCTGGTTGGCGCAATGATTCCAATTTTCGCCCCGTCCATGATCATGGCATTTGAGTTGTTCATCGGCGCCATCCAGGCGTTCGTCTTTGGTATGTTGACAATGGTCTTTATGGCTCAGGCAACTCAGGGTCATTCAGAAGAAGCTCATAGTTAGACATTTACGCATCTAGAATTCAGGAGGCTTAGTAAAACAATGACTGGTGATATTATCCAAGCGGCAAAATTTATCGGCGCAGGTCTGGCCATGATCGGTGCAGCAGGTGCTGGTGTGGGTATCGGCTTGAGCGTTCAGGGTGCCCTTACAGGTATGGCCCGCAATCCAGATACCTATGGCAACCTCTTCACCAACATGATTCTGGGCATCGCATTCTCCGAAGCCATCGCCATTTACTGTCTGGTGATCGCGTTCTTGATGCTTTTCGTTCTTTAGTATTCAGGATAGGAGATTCCCTTGGAAAAACTTGGTATTAATCTTGGATATTTGATCGTCCAGATCATCAACTTTGCCATCCTGTTGGTGGTTCTGCGTGCCTGGGTTTACAAACCGCTCATGGGCATGATGCAGAAACGCCACGAAGCAATTGAAAAAGGGCTGGAAGATGCCCGTGTTGCCGCCGAAGCTCGTGAGAATGCAGAAAAAGACGCCGCTGCCATTATCACCGAAGCCCAAAGCAAAACTGCTCAGATGATCCGCGAAGCCACAGAAAAAGCTGAATCGGCCAACCGCGAGATCAAAGCCTCCAGTGAAGCTGAATTGGCCAAAGCTCGTGAATCTGCCCTTGCCGAGATCGCCATTGAGCGTGATCGTCTGCTCAGTGACCTGCGTGGGCAGGTAACCACCCTTGCCATTGCCGCAGCCCAAAAATTGATCGGCGAAGCATTGGATGAAAAACGCCAGCATGCCCTGGTAGATGAATTCTTCTCCGGTGTCAAAAATGGTAAAGTGGTCGTTCTCGATAGCGCTGATGTAAAAGGCGCAAACGCAGAAGTCACCAGCGCCCTGCCCCTCTCTGATGCTGAACAGGCTTCCATCAAGAAAGACCTCCTGGCCAAACTCGGCAGTGATGCTGATGTCACATTCAAAGTCAATCCTGGCATTTTGGGTGGCCTCATCATCCGTGTAGGCGACCGCATGGTCGATGGCTCCGTTTCCGGTCAGCTACAAGCCTTGCAACAATCTTTACAGTAATTTATCAATCCACATATAATAGAGGGCTGAGGGGCTGCGTTGCATCCCAAGCCCTCTAATTTTTTAACAGCGAGACTATGAAAAATTACCAAAAGAAACTGATCACCCTCATCGAAGAGTTACCGGTTAGTTGCATTAGCGAAGGCAATATTGTAGATGTCATTATCAAAGGCATTGCCCTGGATTCACGCCAGGTAAAAGCTGGAGATATCTTCATCTGTCTTGTGGGTGGCACCACAGATGGCCACGATTACATTCAGGGCGCGATAAAAAATGGTGCAGCCGCAGTGGTTGGCACCAAGACCTTGGATTCGCTAACTGTTCCATATTTGAAGGTTGAAAATTCCCGCGAAGCGATGGCTTACCTGGCTGCTTCGCTTTATGATTTTCCTGGCCGAAAAATGACCGTTATCGGCGTCACCGGTACAGACGGTAAAACCACCACCTCCAACCTGATCTATCACATTCTCAAATCAGCTGGTAAAAAAGTGGGGCTTATTTCCACCGTAAATGCCATGATCGGAGATGAGATCATTGATACCGGTTTTCATGTAACCACTCCTGAAGCCCCTCAGGTTCAACAATACCTGGCCCAAATGGTAGAAGTGGGCATGACGCATGTGGTCTTGGAGACCACCTCACATGGACTGGCGCAACACCGCGTCACCGGCTGTGAATATGATGTGGCCGTGTACACCAATGTTACCCACGAACACCTCGATTATCATGGTTCTTACGAGAACTATCTGGCCACCAAAGGTCTTCTCATTGAGCACCTTTCGAAAACCCATAACAAACTTCAGGGAAATCCCCGCTATACTGTGCTCAATGCCGATGACCGCTCATTTGAAGGTCTCCACCCATTGGTGAGCCACAATTGGTTGGCTTATAGCACCCAAGAAAAAGGGGATCTGAACGCAAGTGAAATCCAAACCCACCCGGCTTCGATCGATTTTACGGTCAACTGGCATACCCAATCGCTCAAGGTCCACTGCCCCATGCCGGGTGTCTTTAATGTCTCTAACTGCCTGGCAGCACTCGGTGCTACTGTTGGCGCCCTTGGTGTAGATTTTGCCGCGGCTGTCAATGCTATTCCCTCTTTCACCGGCATTCCCGGTCGCATGGAACGCATTGAGATGGGGCAACCTTTTATTGCTATCGTCGATTTTGCCCACACCCCCAATGCGCTCAAAGTCGCTCTAGAAACTGCACGCCCCATGACCAAAGGACGAGTCATCGCAGTATTCGGCTCAGCCGGTTTGCGCGACGTTGAGAAACGCAAAATGATGGCCGCGGAATCTGTTCAACTGGCAGACATGACCATCTTAACCGCTGAGGACCCCCGCACTGAATCTCTGGACGGCATTCTGGAAGAAATGGCGCTTTCTGCCAGCCAGCATGGTGGCAAAGAAAACGAGAACTTCATCCGGGAACCGGATCGCGGTATGGCTATCTTTAAAGCAGTACAGATGGCCGGGCCAGAAGACCTGGTTATCGCCTGTGGCAAGGGCCATGAGCAATCAATGTGCTTTGGCAGCGTTGAATACCCCTGGGACGATCGTACGGCCATGAGAGCGGCTCTGGCGAAGGTTTTACAGGTATATGGGCCAGAAATGCCCAAATTACCCACCAGCAAATAACCTAAAAAAACGGCGCCTGACGCCGTTTTTCGTTTAATTAACTAATTGGAATAGAACTTTTTAACTTTTTTTGATTTTCAGCTAGAGGATCAATTCTCATTTTCCCAGAAGCCAACGCTCAAGCTTTCATCAAGATCACGGTCGGGCGTGATCTTCTTGTGCAGCCCAAGAGAACTGATGTAATGTGAGATCACCGCCAGTTCGAGTGAAAGATCTACATTGCGGACCAT
>CAZWKK010000153.1:0-5114 GCA_964634855.1 uncultured Anaerolinea sp. | reverse complement strand
ACGAATTTGCGTGCTTCTTTGACTTTGGCAGTATCAGTATGAACCACCATGTTGGTGCTGACTGGCATGGTGCAGGAAGGCTGCAGGGTTCTGGCGCCTTCTACCTCGACCAAGCACAAACGGCAACCGCCGTAGGGGGTCAGGTGAGGATGGTCGCACAGCGTGGGGATTTCGATCCCGGCTGATTGCGCGGCTCGTAATACTGTGGTACCTTCTGGAACTTCCAGTTGTTTGCCATCGATCGTAACGGTGACCATTATCGAACCTCTCCTATCAAAAAATCTATCAATTAATGCTATATTCTTTTGCCGCTCATCGGGCAAACACCCGTTGGGCAAACTTTAAGACGAATGTGAGCTTCCACCTCGGCTCTGAAGTAATTCAGAATGTCGCGGATGGGAGCGCCTGCAGTCTGACCAAGGCCGCAGTTGGATAGCTGATAAAGATTGTCGCTCAACTTGATCAGGTCTTGAATATCAGCCTGGGTGCCTGTTCCTTCTGAGATGTTGGTCAAGATCTCATAGGCACGCTGGTTGCCAACACGGCATGGGGTACATTTGCCGCAGCTTTCAACCCTGAAGAAGTTCAAGAGCACTTTTGCCAGGTCTACCACACAAGTGTCTTCATCACAGATCAACAATGCCCCAGAACCCAGTGCCACTCCGGCTTTGTTGAAGGAATCGAAGTCCATGGGGGTGTCCTGCAAGCTGGCCGGGATGATGGAACCGGAAGATCCACCTGTCTGAGCCAGTTTGAAGGTTTTGCCGTTCTTCATCCCCTGGGTGTAAATGGCGATCACTTCTCTCAAAGTTATACCCATGGGGACTTCGATGAGGCCGGTGACGTTGACGTTACCCAAAATGGTGTACACCTTGGTGCCTGGGCTGGAAGGCGTGCCGATGGCCCGGTACCACTCAGCGCCATGACGCAAAATGGCAGGTACATTGGCCAGGGTTTCCACGTTGTTTACCAGCGTCGGCTTGTTCCACAGACCGTTGGTGGTGGGGTAAGGGGGGCGTGCGCGAGGCTCGCCACGTTTGCCTTCAATGGATTCGATCAGCGCTGTCTCTTCACCGCAGATATAAGCCCCTGCGCCAGAATGGACGTGAAGATCAAAACTGAAATCGGTACCAAAGAGGCGTTCGCCCAACAACCCCATCTCTTTTGCCTGTTCGATAGCCTGGTGCAAACGCTGCTGGGCCAGGGTGTATTCACCACGGATGTAAACGTAACCTTCATCCGCGCCCACTGCATAGGCGGCAATGGCCATGGCTTCGATGATGGCGTGAGGATCGCCTTCAAGGATCAAACGATCTTTAAAGGTGCCAGGCTCGCTTTCATCAGCGTTGCAGATGACGTACTTCTTGTTGCTGGCTGTTTTGGCAACAAAACGCCACTTGGAACCGGTGGGGAAACCTGCTCCGCCGCGGCCGCGCAATCCAGATTTATCCAAAACATCGATCACCTGGGCGGGCGTCATTTCTGTGATGGCTTTTGCCAACGCCTGATATCCATCGTGAATAATGTAATCATCGATCGATTCAGGGTCGATGATGCCAGCTCTTTCGAGGACAATTCTTTTTTCGGCTGGTAAAGTGCCTTTCCTTGCGGAAACCCAGGCAATTTTGCCTGTCAACTCACGGGTGGGAGCCTGCAATCCGGCGGCAATCCGACCTTTGAAAAGATGCTCTTCCACCAGGTAGTGCACATCTTTTGGTTGGACGGGGCCGTAAATGACGGCTTCCGGGTAAACGATCACCAGAGGCGAGGCCTCGTGCCGGCCAACATCACCGACCATGGAGATCGATACTTCATTTTCAAGGCCAAAAGTTTTGATCTCTTCCTGCAGAGAGGTAAAGATCTCTTTGGCGCCACGTTCGATGCTGGTGGCATCACTGGAGACAAGGACCATGGAGCGAATCGCTTTCATCTCGGTCTCCTTTAGTGATACTTCGCCAGAATGGATGGAACTTGTTTAGGATCTACATTGCCGTAGATGTCATCATCGATGACGATCACCGGGCCGACCCCACAAATTCCGAGACAACTGGTGGTCAGGAGCGACCACTTTCCGTCAGTGCTGGTTTCTTCGTTGTTCAGATGGAGTTCATCCACCAGAACCTGCCAGACTTCTCTTCCGCCTGCCACATGGCAGGGGGCGTTCTCACAAAACTGGATGACATGTCTGCCACGTGGTTTTGTTGAGAGCATTCGGTAAAAACTGGCCACCGAAAAGAGCTGACTCTTCGGCAGGTGTAACTGACAACTGATCTCATCCAATGCCTCCGCTGGCAAATACCCGATTGCGCGGTTTACATCTGTCAGGATCGGGATCAGTTCATCTTGCCTTGCACCATAACGGTTGATGGCTGCTGTCACGCTTTCGTGAACGGTGATGCCATCCTTCTCAACAGTTGTCATACTCATCCTCCTAGCTGCGTTGATCGAACGTGCTTGGATTGACGGGGTCTGACAAAATCCCCGTTAATTTATGACTATGGCGTTGAAGTTACAAACCTGCATACAAATACCGCAGCGGATACAAACATCCGGGTCGATGACGTGTGTTTGCCGGCGTTCGCCAGAGATGGCAGAGACCGGGCAGTTGCGTGCGCAAACAGTACAACCAGTACAAACTCCATCCAGAATCTCGTAGCGGATGAGCGATTTGCAGACCTTGGCAGGGCAGCGTTTTTCATAGATGTGGGCTTTGTACTCGTCCATGAAGTGCTTTAAGGTGCTTTCAACCGGGTTGGGAGCGCCTTGACCTAAGCCGCACAAACTGGCTGATTTGATCTGGGTGCAGAGCATTTCAAGGGTTTCAATATCACCGTCCTGACCTTTGCCGTCGCAGATGCGCTGCAAGATTTCCAGAATACGGCGTGTACCCACACGACAGGGCGTGCATTTACCGCAGCTTTCGTCCTGGGTGAATTCCATGAAGAAGCGGGCGATATCCACCATGCAGGTGCCTTCATCCATGACCACGAGGCCGCCAGAACCCATGATGGATCCAGCTTTGGCGAGTTCTTCATAATCCATGTGCAGGTCGAGATACTCAGCAGGCAAACAACCGCCCATAGGGCCGCCGGTCTGAATGGCTTTGAACTCTTTGTCGTCCTTGATGCCGCCACCTACGTCGAAAATGATCTCGCGCAAGGTGAGGCCAAAGGGAACTTCGATCAGGCCTGTGTGCTTCACATCACCGGCCAGAGCGAAGGTTTTTGTACCCTTGGATTTTTCGGTGCCCATGCTGGCGTACCATTCTGGTCCGCGCAGGATGATCTGAGGAATATTGGAGAAGGTCTCCACATTATTGATGTTGGAGGGTTTCATGAAGAGACCCTTGACGGCCGGGAAGGGAGGACGCGGGCGAGGTTCGCCACGGCGACCTTCAATAGAGGACATCAAAGCGGTTTCTTCACCGCAGACGAATGCGCCTGCGCCCATGCGGACTTCCAGGTCAAAGTCAAAGCCGGAGCCCATGATGTTTTTGCCCAGCAAACCCATAGCACGAGCCTGTTTGATGGCAATATTCAATGTACGGACAGCGATAGGGTACTCTGCACGGCAGTAAATGTAACCCTGGTTCGAACCGATGGCGTATGCACCGATGATCATGCCTTCCAAAACGGAATGCGGATCGCCTTCCAGTACACGGCGGTTCATAAAAGCACCGGGGTCGCCTTCATCAGCGTTGCAGATGATGTATTTGGGGGTTTCGGCAGAAGCGCGAGCAAATTGCCATTTCTTGCCAGTAGGGAAGCCAGCGCCACCGCGTCCACGCAGACCAGAGCGTAAAACCTGGTCGATCACTTCTTCTGGTGTGTTCTCTGAAAGGACTTTACCCAATGCCTGGTAACCATCTTCTGCCAGGTAGTCTTCAATATTTTCCGGGTCGATCTGACCGCAGTTGCGTAAGACCACACGGATCTCTTTTGAGGTCGGCGCGCTCAACTCTTCGTCCATCACTTTTTTGTCTTCAGTGACGAATTTGGTGGCCGTACGACCTTTGAGGAAGTGCTCTTCGACGATGTAAGCCATATCGTCAGGGGTGAAGCTGGAGTAATGGACCCCTTCAGGGTAGACCATCATCTCAGGGCCATCGGCACAACCGCCGATGCGGGATGTTTCAAGAACCTGGACTTCATCGATCAATCCCTGCGCCACGAGTTCATCTTGGAAGGCATCCATTGCCTCATGGGCACCTTTTTTCAGGCATTCAGGATCGACACAAAATAAGACATGAGAACGATAATACTTCATTTGAACAACCTTATTTGCTGTGATTGATTAAGCCACTAAGGCTTAATTACATTTGAATGATGTGATCTGAAACGGGCTTGCCTTCGACGACATGTTCTTTGAGGATCTTTTTGGCGACATCAGTATTGACTTTGCCATAAGTAACTTTGGGCTGATCGCCGATCACAACCTGAACGATGGGCTCTTTTTCGCAGAGGCCAATACATCCGGTCTGAGTGACGATAATGCCATTGAGGGAATCTTTCTCGATGGTATCGAGGATGGCTTTCATAGTTTCACGTGCACCAGCCGCAATGCCACACGTGCCCATACCTACGATCACCTGGGCGGTTCCGGCTGCGGTTTTCAAATCGCGTTTCTTTAATGCTTCTTCGCGAGCTTTCTTTAAGTCTTCGAGGCTTTTGATTGTCGACATTTTATCTCCTGCAGACTTGAAAAATGGTTTTTATCCGGCCATGATCTCATGAATGCCGGTGTCTATCGTTTCACGTAAATAATTGAGAATTGAAGGTTCTGTAAAGGAAACGCCATTCAAAATCTCCTTTACCGGTTCGTCGTCAAAGACAAATTCTTGCTCATCTTTTTTGTAGGTAAAGATCCAGTGGATTTTTGGATTGGCGATGAGCAGTTCCCGGTAGGTGGAGGCAAGATCGCCGAGTGGCATGCGATCTATATGGCTGCGCTGGAACTGGACGAACATTTTGGTGCCTTTGCCTACCTCTGATTCGATCTTGAGAAACCCATTACAGGCTTCGGCTGCTTCTTTGAGCAGAGGAATTCCCAGCCCAACCTTACGCGTGGTGCGCGAGGTGACGAAGGGATCTATCACTTTGGCAACCATCTCGGCG
>CAZWKK010000152.1:0-5136 GCA_964634855.1 uncultured Anaerolinea sp. | reverse complement strand
CGAACATGGCGCGGTGATCGCGCGGGTGCAGCAGGGTGACCGCATGCGGAATGGGCAGGCGTTCGCGGTTGAAGATGATGTGAGAGCCACGCAGAGGCCGGATGCGCGGGGTGGCGCCCACCTGCTTGCGCAGGTCATCACTCCACGGGCCGGCAGCGTTGATGACCACTTTGGCTTTCACCTCAGCGCTTAGGCTGCTGGCTCCGCTGGCATCGCTCACCACGGCGCCGCAGACGCGGCCATCAGCGGCACGCAGCAGCTTTTCGGCTTTCACGTAATTGATGGCTGTGCCGCCTGCGTTGACTCCTTCACACAGAATATGGTGCACCAGGTGGGCGTCATCCATCTCGGCGTCATAATACAAAAAGCCGCTCTCCAGTTTATCCGGGCGGAGCTGCGGGCATTTCTTTAACAGGTCTTCACGGCTGAATTTGGCATGTTTCCATTTGGGGGCCATCAGGTCGTAAATGACCACACCGATGGCAAATTGGGTGGCGGTGTGCGCGTCTGAAAAGACGGGCATAAAAAAGCCGAGTGGGGTGACCAGGTTTTTTGCCTCGCGCAGCATCCATTCGCGTTCCTGCACCGATTCATGGGTCACGTCCCATTGTTTGTTCTTGAGGTAGCGGAACCCGCCGTGAACCAGCTTGGAAGAACGGCTGGAGGTGCCACAGGCAAAGTCGCCTGCATCCACCAGCAGCACTTTCAGCCCGGCGGCCACTGCGCGTCTGAATACCCCCGCGCCTGTAATGCCGCCCCCAACCACCAAAATATCCCATTCCTGGCTTATGTTGCTCCAGATCTCATCTCGCCAACCTTTTTCCCACATACGAGCCTCCCATGAGAGTGATGATAAGAATGATTACTTTGTGCTGTTTGCTACGTTCCAGAGGTCAATGCTTTGTTGCATCACCTGCCGAACGATCGTTTCTGTTTGATCGAGGTCTTTGGCTTTGGCGGCTACCAGTAAATTTTTATAGAAGTTGCGCGAGCTTTCACGACCGGCAGGAAGAGTGAAGTACACCTTTCCCGTGGCACGATAAAGTTCATTGAATCCGTTAAAGATCAGGGTAAAGATGGGATTTTCAGAAAGTTGGGTGAAGAGTAAATGAAGTTTGAGGTCGTTTTCCGCAAAGGCATCAGCATCATCGGGTAGGGTGAGCAGTTCTTCAAGAAATTCGATCACCTTCGCGTTTTCGTTTTGTACAGCCAATCGGGTATAAGCAGGTGCCAGCAACAGACGGATCTGCAGCAAGTTGGGGACAAAGGAAGCAGGCGTTTGGCTCTGATGACGCGCGATGGTGCCCAGGATCATCAGGTTGCCTTCGCGCCAGTAATCGCGCACACGGGTGGATTTGCCATGATGGATCTCCAGCCAGCCGTCGCGGTTGAGCCGCTGCAGAACTTCGCGCAGGGTAGGGCGGGTGACCCCCAGTTGTTCGGCCAGTTCTCGTTCTGGTGGCAATGTGGAGTTGATAGGAAAGGTGCCGTCCAAAATAGCTTCCACCAGTCGGTTTTCAGCAAGCTCAGCAGGCTTGAGGGGTGCTTCCCATTGTGTCATGGTGCTTCTCCTGACTTGATTCGAAAATTGGTAAGAGGTCTGACCAGTTGAATAAATTGTAGCAAAAAGAATTCGCTTTTTCAATCATGACTTTTGACACAAGAAGAGGGGCATCTTTTCCTGCCCACATTTGGTACCAGAGCTGTGCCTTTATGCACATGCGATGTGCAAGCAATGAAAGTAGACTTGAGACAGATTTTTACATGGGAGCAAATTATGGAAGAGAAAAAAGTTACTGCTAGACAATTCATTGGAGAGGTGTTCTCTCAACTGTTGAATGTCCCGGTGCTATCGGGTTTATTGGTCACTTATTTGTATTTGCGTCTGCCGCAGGGCGAAGCGAATGCTCTAAACGGTTTCCTCTGGGCGTTGGTCTTCATTAGCTTGATCCCGTTGTGCAGTTTGTTTTTCTATATCCCTGTGCACAACGAAGAGACAAAGGTCACCGTGCATCGTCAGCGGGTGGCCAGCTTTGTCTTTATGCTCGTCAGCTACCCTATCGGCTGGCTGGTTTTGGCGCAGACCCATGCCCCGCGCATCTTTGTTGCTGTGGCAGCCACGTATACTTTTGTCACATTAGGCCTGGTGATCTTCAATCTGCTGCTGCGTTACAAGGCCAGCGGGCATGCAGCCGGTGTCTCAGGGCCGGTCGCCACCATGATCTACATCTACGGCATCATTGCCACCCCGCTGCTGATGTTGCTGCCTCTGGTCACCTGGGCACGGCTGGCTGCCAAAGGTCACAACTTCTGGCAGACGGTGGTGGGAGCAACGCTTTCTGGCGTCATCTCCATCAGCGTGTTGTGGGCGTATGGTTTTTCTCCCTTTGCCGGCTTGATCTGGTAAAGATATTTGAAATTTTGTAAAAGGAGTATCATCATAGGTGATACTCCTTTTTGTTTGAGGTTACGGCATGGAAACTTCGATCACTCACACACAAACCTTCCGGCTTTGGCTCGCGCGCGGGCTTATTGGACTGGTCACGTTCTTCAATCTGCAGGCGGCGTTTCTGTTCCTCTTCAGTCCGCAAGACTACGCCCCTGGCTTTGAGTTGGGCGGCGCTGCCGGTACCGCCGTGATCCAGGGCATGGGGTTGTTGTTTGTGATGTGGAATGTGCCCTATGTGTTTGCTTTGCTCGACCCCATCCGCAACCGGCGCTCCCACCTGGAGGCGCTGATCATGCAGGCCATCGGTGTGGTGGGTGAGACGGCCCTATTGTGGGCGTTGCCGGGGGCGCACCCGCTCATCCATGCCTCTGTATTGCGCTTCATCGTCTTTGATGGCAGCGGCCTGGTTTTGCTGCTGCTAGCCTGGAGGGTGACAAGACGCAAATAGTGATTTAAACAAAATGGGGCGGTTCATGAACCGCCCCAAAAAGTAGACAAAACCCCGATCATTCAAAGGCTTTTTCAGCCAACAACAGCGCGTCTTTATACTCGATCTCTTCCACGTTGTACATGGAAGCGCCGTCTTTAAGGGCAGCGGCTGCGATCTCTGGCAGTTTCTCGCGGCTCACTCCCGCCTCTTTGAGGGTGCGCGGCAGCTTGCACAGTTCGTAGAGCTCGTCTTTCATGGCGCGGATGAGAGCGATCACGCGTTCAGCACGCTTCTCAACGGGGGTAAGTGCGTATTCTTCCGGGCCGCCAAGGGGCAGCAGCAATTCACCGATCTGGCTGCTCGCTTTGGCCAGGTTGTATTCCAGACCCACTGGCAGATAGATGTTCATGGCAACGCCGTGGGGCACGTGGCAAACACCGCCAGTGGCATGACCCAGGTTGTGTACCACCCCCACCATGGCATTCGAGAAAGCCACACCTGCCAGGGTCGAAGCATTGGCCAGAGCCAGCCGGCCTTCTGCATCACTGCCGTTCTTCACCACATGGATCAAATTGGCGCGGATGATCTGGATGGCCTTCCAGGCGTAGGAATCGCTCATTGGGTTCTTCTGCAGGCTGATGGTTGCTTCCACTGCATGGGTGAGGGCGTCCATGCCGGTGGCGGCGGTGATGTGCGGCGGCAGGGTCAGCGTCATGCGCGGGTCCAAAATAGCGACGCGCGGATACAGCGTGTTGGAGGTGAAAGACATCTTGATACCGCGGTCGGGGTCAGAGATGACGGCCACGCAGGTGACCTCAGAGCCGGTGCCCGATGTGGTGGGGATGACAATAAAGGGACGGGTGGGCTTTTTCAGCATCTCGGCGCCGGCAAACTTCATCAGATCATCTGAGCCTTCGGTAATGACAATGTTAACGCCCTTGGTCGTGTCAATGACAGAGCCGCCACCCACTGCCACCAAAGAATCACACTTATTTTCGTTGTACAGTTTGACGATCTCATTGACTACCTTGCTGGAAGAATCAGGCGGAACCTGGTCGTAAAGAGCGGCTACCTGGATGTCACTCTCTGCAAAAGTGTCAATTACCTGTTGTACCAGCCCGGCTTTGCTGACGCCTGCATCTGTAATGATGAGGGGGCGGGTTGCTCCCAATTGGTCCAACTCATAGGGCAGATTGTTGAGCGCTTTATGCCCGGAACAGATCTTAACCGGGCTGAAAAATTCGTAATACGCAGGGAACATAAGGTTTTCTCCTTGAGATCAGATTCCAAAAGCAATGCCTAGCAGGTAGATCCATAAGCGCAGACCATTTCGTTTGAGAAATGGGATATCTGGCAAACGGCGTAGAATGCGGCGGGCGATGAAGCTGGGGAAAAGGTAGCGCTCGATAATGTTTAGGCAGCGGATGACAGAGAGCCCGTATACCAGATCGCCGCGCACGGCAATGCGGTGTTGTGTGTAGGCTCTGGGCGTGCCGATCTGCGCGGTCAACATCATGAAAGCGGATTCCAGGTTTTTGAAGGCGATCAGCAGGCCTGCTTCATCATCTGTTATGCCGGTTCCTTTATATTGGATCTGGTTGGAAGGTGTTTTTGCAAAAGCCATTCTGGGGGAGTGCGGAGCCACCTTAAATACCACCACCATATCCTTTGGCCAGGTTTCTACCTCAGCCTGAAGGGTTTTATCGTGTTTTGTAGCAGATTGCAGGGCTCTTCCCAGCACAAAGAAGACGGTTTTTACGATCGCTCGTTTGAAAGGGCTTTTTCTGGGAACGAGCAGAGGGTCCTGGCGCGTTCGGTCGATGGGGATACTTTCATTCATGATCTTCTCCAAAAATTTACTGCTGCTTATTTTATAGCACCAGCCGGTACAAATGTATATGTCCAATTGCATATTACAAGTAACATTTGTGATAAAAAAGCCAGTCCATTTGGGAGGACTGGCTCATGTAGAAACAGCGGCAAATTATTTAAAATATTTTTGGATCAAAGGGTTGATGTTTTCCCAAACCGGTAAGAGCACCTGGGCGCCTTCGTTGGTGACCCAGGGGGTGACCATGGTATTTCGATCCAGGGTTTGCATATCAAACCCTTTTACGTAAGAGAACAGCATTGTGTAAGCCACGCGCGGATAGTAGATCACCGGGACGTTGGAGGTGATGGAGCTGTTGATGGCTTTCATCACCAGGGGGATGCGTCCCCAATTCACCGGGTTGAGCATCTTCTTCATGGCGCCCTT
>CAZWKK010000151.1:1518-5154 GCA_964634855.1 uncultured Anaerolinea sp. | reverse complement strand
TTCTGCTCACCGCTTACAGCCCGCTCAAACACCGCTACGTGGCCGGCAATAAAGACCTGCAGGCCATGGCTGCACAAAAAGGCGTGACCCCACAACAGCTTGCCCTGGCCTGGCTGACCAGCCAGAAAGGGGTCATCACCATCCCCATGTCGTTCAACCCGGCGCATCAACTGGAAAACCTGCTAGCAGCAGATCTGGTACTCAGTGATGAGGAGATCGAATTCTTGAGGCGAAAATGAACAAGCGTATCTGGATCGAATCCACACAACGGCAGCTCAAATCAGCTATCACCATGTTGGAAAGGGCCATCAATTCCTGCCCACCATCACTATGGCAAAGTGCCATGTGGCAAGATGCCCAGATGGGAGAAGAATTCTCGCGCTTCTGGTACATTGCGTATCACAGCCTCTTCTATGCTGACCTTTACCTTTCTGGTACTTTGGACGGCTTTGCTCCCCCGGCACCCTTCACACTGGACGAACTAGACCCAGAAGGCAAGCTGCCCCCGCGAGTTTTTACCCCGGAAGAGCTTCTGGGCTATGCGGACCATTGCCGGGCAAAATGCGACGGCATCTTTTCACGCCTGGACGAACTACAGGTTCAGCAAAGCTGCTCCTTCCCCTGGATGGAAATGAGCTACGCAGAACTATGCCTGGACAACATGCGTCACATTCAGGAACACGGCGCCCAGTTGAACATGTTCCTGGGGCAACAAGCCGGCATTCGCTCCAGTTGGGAATAAACAAGATCAGCCACTCCTCCACAGATGAGGAGTGGTTTTTTTATGTACCATGGTACGCAAGCCTTGATCTCTACCCGGCACTCTGAAATATCCATACTCGGCAGGATAAATCTTAACGTGTGGAGTATACTTGCTTCGGTTTAAGCGCAGGAGAAATGGCCAATTTAGCAAGTCCTTTAGTGGGCTGCGCCATCTGCTTGGTATTTCATATACAACAATCTTCTTTACGAGTTGGAACACATGGACCTTACTGAACCAATACGCCTCATCGCCACCGATCTGGATGGCACCCTTCTAAGTGATGATTATGAGATCTCCCCCATCTTGCAAGACGCGCTGCAACGTGCCCGGCAAAATGGCATTCAGGTTGTGGTCACCACTGGCCGCGACCGTACCTCTGCCCTCACGTACCTTGAGCCTCTCCAATTGAGCGATACCTTCATCGGCTCAGGGGGCGCTGAGATCTGGCACCAGGGCAAGATTGTGAATAGCCTCCATCTGACCCTGGAACAAACCCGCTGGTTAATGGATCTGGTGATAAAACTCGATTGCGGCTCATTTATTGATCAGCTGCCAGACACCTGGAACTTCGGTAATCGAAAATATGTAGAGATGTATCTATCCGTAAGCGATGCCGCCCAGGAAGTTGAAGACGTTGAAGCCTTTCTTGCCCCCCTGCCCAACAAGATCTCCATCCTTAATGAGCCTGAGCTCCTGGCAAAGATCCGTCCCCTGATCGCAGAACGGTTCCCGGAACTGCACCTCACCACCCCTTTTACGCACCTTCTGGATGTCAATCCCCTTGGCGCTGATAAAGGCAGCGCAATTTCACACCTGGCTTCGTTGATGAACATCCCCACAAGCCAGATCGCAGCAATTGGCGATTCTGAGAATGATATTTCCATGACCAAAGTGTCTGCTATCTCCTTTGCGGTGAGCAATGCCTCAGCGTCTCTTAAACAACGCGTGCATTACATTGCCCCCTCCAATAACGAAAGCGGCGTTGCCTGGATGATCGACGAACTGCTGGCAGCCAACGCCAGATTAAGTAACTAACTTATGAAAACTGGCGGAGATCATCTTGATGAGCCAGATAACCTCTCTAGCTAGCAAACCGGGCCTCAACCGGTTCTTGAGAAGTCTTTCCCCCAGCAATTTAGCAATTCAAGGAAACAGCAAAACAAAAAGGCCATTTCTGGCCTTTTAATTTTGAAACTTGACTTTATTTCTTCCGAATAGCGACGTAGGTTCCCGGATATGTATAGGTTCCCTGGGTGACAGTTCCAGTACTGGTATTAATGGTCATTGTACGTTCCCTTGTTCCTGTTTTTGTTGTTTCTTCTTGATAAGCGATAAAAGTGCCAGCGCTCTTATCCACCCATTTAATGAAGATCATGGCATGCGCTGAGGGATTGACCAGCACATCGCCCCGTTGTAGTTTTGAAAACGCGATCTTATCTGAAAATTCCAACAGCCCTTTAGGGCTGGTTCCCGGTTTTGTCAACTGCCAGGCAAATGAAACAAATCCGGAGCAATCCTGACGGTATCCATCATGGCGGCTGCTCTGATCGTAGGCCACATTATCCGTCACCCAGGTTTTGGCCCGCCAATAGATCCAATCGGTGGCTTTGGGAGCCGTCACATTGACTGAGTAATAATCTGAGCTGGCCTCAGTAGGAACCTTTACCGTAACCACCTGCCCCTTATAGGTGGGGTATTCACTGGAGACATAATAGTAAGCGGTAACAGTCAGATTCCCCTGCCAGTATTTATCGTCGATCTTTATGGCAGAGCAGTCGGTCGATTTTTTGGTGAAAGAGTATTTGGCAGCTTTGCCATTCGCATTGGTGCCAGAAAGGGTGATCTTAACCGCCTCACAGGCAGTGACCTTTACTTTTCTACCCGCAGAAGCAGCGTTTACAGGTGAAAAAGAGCCAAACAAGAGCATCAAGGAAAGAAGCAACATGATTATTCTGCTTCTCAGTCTGATATCGAATTTCATCGCACTCCTTTCAATAAAAAGCAAACCTATTTCGAGTTTACCTATTGATAATTTAGATTTCAATCTTTCTTGCAATATTGTTAATTTAGTAGCATACGCCAACCTTAAAATTTCTTCCCATGGGGACAATCTCTATGAATATAATCGCAATCTGCTTTATTAATCTCTGGCTTTCTTATATAATGAAGTTAACAATTTTGTTGCACCCGTTAGGGAGAAAGGAAACACCATCATGGGTTTATTTGCCAATATTTTAGCGAAACTGGGTATTAAGAAACCTGCTGCACCTGCAGCCACCACCCCCGCCGCCACCACCCCCGCCGCCAAGCCAGTTATTCCTGGCTCCGTGCCTACTTCCAGCAATTTTAAAGTTGCACCGGATGCCGCCTCATTGAAGCCTGCTAACGCCCCGACCCCGATCGAGGTTGTGGATGTCGTCAGCAAACTCGAAGCCTTGGCCAAAGCCAACCCGCAGAAATTGGATTGGAAAGTTTCCATCGTTGATCTGCTCAAACTGCTTGATCTGGATAGCAGCCTGGCCGCCCGCAAGGAACTGGCCACTGAACTTGGTTGCCCCCCTGAAAAGATCGGCGGCGATTACAGTGAAATGAATGTTTGGCTGCACAAGACCGTCCTCAAACGCATCGCCGACAACGGCGGCAATATCCCCGCCAGTCTGTTGAAGTAAATTTTTCACATCACAAAAAAACAAATGCCTCGATCGAGGCATTTGTTTTTTAACAGTTCGAGCGGCCGCGAAGAGAAGACGGCCGCTCGAACTGTAAAGGAAGGAGAGATCAAAGAATTTGAATCGCTTGTTTGTCTGCTGAAGCAGCTAATTGGAATTTGACGGATTGAACGGCAGTGTCCCAGTGCCATTCTACAGGCTGAT
>CAZWKK010000151.1:0-1418 GCA_964634855.1 uncultured Anaerolinea sp. | reverse complement strand
GTCCAGAAATCACGCCAGGTTCCAGCAGGCAAGTACACTTCAGCGGATTGCTTGCCTTCCTCAGTCACAGGCGCCACCAGCAAAGAATCGCCAAAGAAGTACTCAAAGGGGAAGCTGCGCACTATGGTATCAGCGGGGACTTCCAAAGCCAGCGGCCGCATCATGGGCAGGCCAGATTGAACGGAAGCCCAGGCCTGATGTTGAATGGTCGGCAGCAGGTTCATGCGCAGATTGACCAGATCGCGGAATTCAGCGATCACGTTGGGATCCCCGCTGCGTTCCTGAATGTTCCAGGGAGTGCGGTCACGGCTCTTCTCCAAACGGGCGTATTCTGAATGGTATTGCATGATGGGGCAGAAGACAGACATGGCACTGGCCCGCAGGTAGAGCTCTGGCGTGGGAACTTCGCCGCCAAAGCCAGCAATATCCCAACCCACAAATGGTTCGCCAGAGATGCTCATGCTGAACATGGCGAATAGATTGGTGCGGAACGCCCGCCAACTGGAATCTTCATCGCCAGCCCAATGGCCGGGGTGCTGCTGAATGCCGGTAAAGCCTGCGCGGCTGAACAAGAAGCTGTCTTTGCCACGCGTGCGCTGCATAAATTTGTCGTACTCACTGATGTACAAGTACGGGAAAGAGTTGGAGCGCCCCTTAGCCGAAGTGCCATCAGCAAAACGGGCAGTGCGCGTCCACAGGTGTTCACCGCCATCCGTCTTAAAGCCATCCACGCCCACTTCTGTTACCAGATATTCGCGTTGTTTGAACCACCAATCAATGGTTTTAGGATTGGTGAAATCGGCTACCAGGCCTTCTTTGAACCAGGGAGAGCGTACCCGGTAAGGCGTGCCATCCGCTTCCATCACACCCAGGTTGTTTTCCAGCCAGTACTGTTCGTCCAATTTGTTCTGGCGCTCGTCCAGGGCTTCTTCTGGCATGCAGCGTTTGAGGGTGGGGTTCTGCCATAAGATCAGGCGCGTGCCACCGGCATGCAGTTTCTCGGTCATGCCTTTGGGGTCGGTCCATTTCCCCTCTTTGGGGAAGGTGAAATCGGAGTATTTAAAGGCGTCACCACCTGCTTTAAGCTTGTACTGGGCGTCATTCCAGATGTAGAAATTGGCCTCATCTGACCAGGCTTCAATGACCAGAACGGTGGAAGCGATCTTATGCTCTTGCGTGAGGGCATACTGCTTTTCTACCTCAGCCTGCGAATTCCAGTCGTTGCTGCTCATCCACAGGCCAAAGACCCAGGAAGGGGGCATTTTGGAGCGGCCGGTAAGACGGGTAAATTCTTGAATAATGGCATTGGGTTCACCCTGGGGCATCAGATCAAAGGCCAGGTCGCTGGCTGCATCACCCGCGTCACTTTCGATCTTCCAGACAGCGGCATCCGATTCAGCCATATCAAAGATCACCTC
>CAZWKK010000150.1:4065-5207 GCA_964634855.1 uncultured Anaerolinea sp. | reverse complement strand
GAAGGGCTGCTCACCAAAAACCCGCTCTTTTTGGACCGCACCAAAGGCATTGGCAAGATCGACACCGCCACCTGCCTGGCCTGGAACGTGACCGGCCCCGTACTGCGTGCCACCGGTATGGCGCACGATCAGCGCAAGGCCAACCCGTATTGCGGTTATGAACAATATGACTTTGATATCCCCACCCAGACTGCCGGCGATATTTACGCCCGCTACCAGGTGCGTGTGGCTGAAATGCGCGAATCTTTGCGCATCGTCAAACAAGCGCTCGATTCCCTGCCCTACGGACCCATCCGCGACAACAACCCCAAGTATGTTCCCCCGCTGCGTTCCGAGATCGGGGTCAGCATGGAAGCCCTCATCCACCACTTCAAGCTGTGGACAGAAGGCTTCACACCCCCGGTGGGCTCTGTCTATACCGCGGTTGAATCTCCGCGCGGCGAACTGGGTGCTTTCCTTGAATCTGACGGCGGGCCAAAGCCTTACCGTATCCACTTCCGCACCCCGTCCATTCCTTTATTGCAGATCATGCCCATTCTCTCCAAAGGCCATTTTGTGGCTGACCTGGTGGGTATCATCGGCAGTATTGATATTGTTTTGGGAGATACAGACCGGTGAACCAGCTAATTAAGAAATTTCCCAATGAAGTAGAGCACATTCTGGGTAATTACCCGGAAGAGCGCAAACAAGCCGCTGTGATGCCGCTGCTGCATCTGGCCCAAAGCGATGCAGGCTACATCACCCAGCAATCGCTGGCCGATATTGCCGAGATCTGCGGCGTTTCCAGTACGCAGGTTGCTTCTGTGGTGGGCTTCTATACCCTTTTCCACGATACCCCCGGAGGCACCATTCGCCTGCAGGTTTGTACCGATGTTGCCTGTCGTTTACGCGGCGCCAAGAAGTACGTGGCTGACTTGTGTAATGAACTGGGTATAGAACCCGGCCAAACGACAGCTGATGGCATGATCACGGTTGAAGAAGTGAAGTGCCTGGCCGCCTGTGACCATGCCCCCATGTTCCAGGCCCAGATCAAAGACGAATTGGAATACCACGAGAACCAAACCCCTGAAAAAACACTGGAGTGGCTGCATTTTATGACCGCTTCCATGAAACGGGAGGCCGGCAATGAGTGAACTGTTCTT
>CAZWKK010000150.1:0-3965 GCA_964634855.1 uncultured Anaerolinea sp. | reverse complement strand
TGATGATCGCCTCTTTTGCCGTGGAAGCTCATGATGCTTATGTTTACTTCCGCGGTGAGTTTGCCCAGATTGCACGCAAATTTGAAGAGCGCCTTGCTGAGCTCAAAGAAAAAGGCTATCTGGGAGACAAATTGTTTGGCAGCGCTTACTCTTTGAACATCCATGTTCATCTGGGTGCGGGCGCCTACATCTGCGGTGAAGAAACCGCCCTCCTTGAATCCATCGAAGGCAAATTGGGGCAACCGCGCTTGCGCCCGCCCTTCCCGGCCGTCAAAGGCCTGTTTGATAAACCTACCGTCATTAACAACGTGGAAACACTGGCCAACCTGCCCATCATTCTGGGCAAAGGAGTACCGTACTTCCGCAGCCAGGGGACTGAAAAAAGCCCCGGCACCAAGATCTTTAGCCTGTCTGGACGGGTAAAGAACCCCGGCAATTATGAACTGCCGCTGGGCACCACCTTCCGTGAGCTCATCTACAAATACGGCGGCGGCATCATCGATGACGCCAAGGTAAAGGCCATTATGCCCGCCGGTGCCTCCTCTTCGCTCATCCCGGCCACAGACGCCGCCCTGGATACCCCCATGGATTACGAATCTGTGCCCGCACTTGGTGCTCAGCTTGGTTCTGCCTCCGTCATCATCCTGGATGAGACGGTGAACATCAGCGACCTGGTGGAGAGCACGGTTCACTTCTTTAAGCACGAATCTTGCGGCAAATGCACTCCCTGCCGTGAGGGCACGTATTGGATGTCTCATATCACCGAGCGCATCAATCACGGAACCGCCAGCAAAGAAGATATTGAGCTGCTCAAGACGGTCGCCAGCCAGATGCAAAACAAGTGCTTCTGTGCCCTGGGCGAGTTCTCGATCACTGCCGTCTTATCCGGCATCCAACATTTCCGGGCCGATTTTGAAGCCCGCGTGGAGAATTAGCAGATGGATAAACTCATCTCACTCACCATAGACGGGCGCCCGGCATGTGTTCCTGCTGGAACCCTGGTGGTGGATGCCGCCAAGATGACCGGCATCGACATTCCCGTCTTTTGTTACCACCCCAAATTGGAACCGGTGGGCATGTGCCGCATGTGCCTGGTCGATATAGGTCGGCCTGCCATTGACCGTGCCACCGGTCAGCCCATCTTAAACGAAGACGGCACCCCAAAAATCACCTTTGGCCCCAAATTAGAGACCGCCTGCACCACCCCGGTCTCTGAAGGCATGGTCATCTGGGGCGCCACCGAAAAAGTGCTGGCTGCCCGTAAAGACGTGATCGAATTCCTGCTCACCTCCCACCCGCTGGACTGCCCCGTCTGCGATAAAGGCGGCGAATGCCCGCTGCAAAACCAGACCATGGAATTCGGTGCCGGCAAGAGCCGTTTTATCTTCGACGAGAAAAGCCACAACGAAAAACACGTTCCTCTGGGCGAGCTCATTTACCTGGACCGCGAACGCTGCATCCAATGTGCCCGCTGTGTTCGCTTTAGTGACCAGGTTGCCGGTGATCCGGTGATCGGGTTCTACCAGCGCGGCCGCCAGTTGGAGATCGTCACCCATTCTGACCCGGGCTTTGACTCCGTTTTCTCTGGCAACACCACCGATATCTGCCCTGTAGGCGCGCTCACAACAGCCGATTTCCGCTTTGGCGCCCGCCCCTGGGAAATGACCACCTTCTCCGCTGTTTGTACCCAGTGTCCGGTAGGCTGCAACATCAGCTACTCGGTTCGCCGTGAAGCCAAGAGCAGCGGCAAGTTTGTTATCAAGCGCGTCCTGCCCCGCCAGAACGAAGCCGTGAATGAGCTTTGGTTGTGCGATAAAGGTCGTTTTGGTTATCACTTCGGCGAAGCTACCGAACGCCTGGATCAACCGCTGGTCCGCAAGAATGGCGAATTGGTCAAGGTGAGCTGGGCAGAAGCACTGAGAGTGGTGGCTGAAAACTTCAAAGCTGCCGGCAAACGCATCACCACCCTGGCCGGTGGCCGCCTGTATAACGAAGACCTGCACCAGTTGAAGAAATTCAGCCGCATGGTGGAAGGCAAACACGTTTTCGCCTCTGCCATGGGCGGCGGCGAATATACCACCCGTTACGGCCTGAGCCCTGACTCTGATCTGGGCAAGTTGGGCAAAGGCGATGCCATTTTGGTCTTTGCCTCTGACCTGCACGAAGAAGCA
This sequence comes from uncultured Anaerolinea sp., assembly GCA_964634855.1. Lineage (GTDB taxonomy): Bacteria > Chloroflexota > Anaerolineae > Anaerolineales > Anaerolineaceae > UBA6107. The sequence goes on along the minus strand of CAZWKK010000150.1, from coordinate 1,794 downwards.
CCCATCTGGTGGCTGCGCCTCAAGCAGGCCAGCGAACGCGGTGCCACCCTGGTGGTGGCCAACGGCCGCAAGACCCGCCTGGATGCCCACGCCAGCTTCACCCTGCGCTACCAGTACGGCGAAGAAGAAGCCGCTTTACGCCAACTGATCGATGGCGACTTCGATTCAGCCAAAGCGCTGCGCGAGGCTGCCAACCTGGTGGTCTTCTACGGCTCTGATGGCCTCGGCCTGACCCAAACTCAGGCTGTTGCCGGCTATTGTGCCGAACTGCTGACAAAATCCAACCACACTGGCCGCGCCAACAACGGGTTGGTTGCCGTTTGGCCGCATGCCAATGATGAAGGCGCTACCGAGATGGGCTGGCTGCCTTCTGCCACTCTGGCTGAAGATCTGAGCGCTGCCACTGCCCTTTACATTGTGGCTGCCGACCCCGCCGCCGACTCAGCCGAACTGGTGAACGCCATCCAGAAAGCCGGCTTTGTGGTGGTACAGGACCTGTACCTGAGCGAAACCGCCAAACTGGCCAACGTGGTCTTACCGGTGAAAGCCGCCATGGAACGCGACGGCAGTTACGTCTCTGGTGAACGCCGTGTTCAGCTCAGCCATTGCGCCGTGCCCGCCCCTGAAATGAAAGCAGATTTTGAAGTGACGCAGGCCATTGCCAAAGAAATGGGCTTTACCGGCCTTGAACTGACCCCTGCTCAGCTTTTTGAAGACCTGGCTGCCAGCGAACCTGTGTTCAGCGGCACCACTTATGCAGATATGGCCCAAACGCATGAACAATGGCCGCTTACCGGCCGTGCTGATGCCTACTTTAGCGGCACCACCGTTGAAAACAAAGACGGACTGGGAGTTACCTTACCCCTGCAGCTTAATGCCGCACAGCCTGTTCCGGTGAAATTCTCCTCGCTCAAACAACCCGGCGGTGCCTGGTTGGCTTTACCCATTACCAAATTGTATGATCAGGGCGTCACCCTGAAGACCAGCGTGATACTTGCTCAACGAATCGGTGACCGCGCCTTCACGCTCAACGCTGAAGATGCCGAGAAGCTGGCTGTCAAAGCCGGCGATGCCATCGAGGTCAATCTGGACGGCGTTTCTTACACTGGCAAGATCGATGTGTTGGAAGGCCAGCCGCAGGGCACCCTTTTGGTGCGCCGCAGTATGGGCGTGCCGTTGACTGAAGCCAAAGTAGTTACCTTGCGGGCACTCGCTCCGCTTGAGACTGAGACCAAGTGAGGATAGCTATGGATGCAGCTACTATTTGGGAATGGATCATCAAATCGGTCATCCTCATGCTGGCTTTGACCGCAGGTTTTGCCTATGTGACCCTCTATGAGCGCAAAGTTCTGGCATGGATGCAAGCACGCATCGGGCCAAACCGCGCCGGTTTCTGGGGTTTGTTGCAACCCATCGCCGATGCCTTTAAACTGATCTTCAAAGAAGAACTGGTGCCAGAAAAAGCCGACAAGGTGATCTTCGTGCTGGCGCCGGTCATCACCGTGATCCCGGCCCTCATCATCACCGCTGTGGTTCCCTGGGGACCCGATGTGGTGATCGGCGGACGCGTGGTGAGCCTTTCGATCAGCAACATCAACCTGGGCATTTTGTACATCCTCACCGTCACCTCCATTTCGGTGTACGGCATCACTCTGGCGGGTTGGTCATCCAATAACAAGTACGCCACCCTGGGGGGTCTGCGCGCCACCGCTCAGATGATCAGCTACGAACGGGCACTGGGCATGGCCATGATGGGGCCCGTCCTTTTGGCCGGTTGCATGAGCCTGTTGGACA
>CAZWKK010000149.1:0-5247 GCA_964634855.1 uncultured Anaerolinea sp. | reverse complement strand
CACCTCAGCAACGCAGCCGACCGGGGGGATGAAGCCGCCAATGTGATCGCCAGCATCGTGATGAAGAAAGGCTGACGCACATATGCCTGCCAACATGATCGCCCTACTCGTCATGGGGCTAATTTTTGATTTCATCAATGGTATCCACGATTCCAGCAACATTGTGGCTACCATGATCTCTTCTCACGCTCTTTCACCACGCTGGTCCCTCACCGTCATCGCTCTGGCCGAATTTGCTGGCCCTCTCATCTTTGGGGTGGCTGTGGCCAAGACCGTAGGGGGTGGCATTGTTCTGCCCGATTATGTGACAATGAATGCCTTGCTGGCCGCCGTCGGTAGTGCCATTTTGTGGGGTCTTTTTACCTGGTATCTGGGCATTCCCAGCAGTGCTTCACATGCTGTCATCGGTGGGTTGATCGGGGCTGTGGTCATGAGCAATGGCTGGCATGCGGTTTATCTGAACGGCATCATTAAAGTCCTCATTATCCTCTTCACATCTCCGCTCATCGGTTTAATTGTGGGTTATCTCGTGACCAAACTGGTGATCCTGGCCAGTTGGAAGGCAACGCCCAGAGTAAACGAAGTCTTCAAAAAAGGTCAGGTAGCTACTTCGGTGGCTTTGGCACTCAGTTATGGTGCGAATGACGCCCAAAAAACGATGGGTATTCTAACCCTGGGGTTGCTCACCTCAGGAGTGATCCAAAGCTTCAATGTTCCTTTCTGGGTGGTGCTCTCATGCGCTTCGATGATCGCTTTCGGCACCATGGTGGGCGGCTGGCGGCTCATCCGCACTCTGGGAGCCAAGTTCTTTAAGATCCGCCCCATGGATGGCTTTTCTACTCAACTGGCTTCCACTGCTGTCATTTTGGGTGCCTCCTTCTTTGGCGGCCTGGTTTCCACCACCCAGGTAGTCAGTACTGCCATCATGGGGGTGGGCAGTGCTGAACGGATGAATAAGGTTCGCTGGGGAGTGGCCAAAGATATTGTTGTAGCCTGGGTGCTCACCATCCCTGCCACTGCCGTAATCGGCGCAGGGTTACTGTGGCTGATCCTCCGAGTTTTGTAAGACTTTGCTAAAAAAATGATCCTCTTCAATCCAGAGCATAAGATCGTAATGGATGAACTCATCCTCCCACTGCCAGGCATTCGTCCCGGCAAAATGTTCGGTTTTCCTGCCTACTATGCCGAGAAAAAATTATGTATTTGCCTTTATGCGGACGGGGTTGGGGTAAAACTACCTGAATCCTCTGTCAGAAAACTATTAAGCTCTGACCCTAATACGATCCCATTTCAGCCTCTGGGGAAACACGTGATGCGCGAATGGGTGCAGATCAACCTGGTGAATTCTGCTGGCTTTCAGGTTTATTTGCCCATCTTTCAAGAATCGGTGAATTATGTTTTGGCTTTGCAGTTGGAAGGGAAAAGCTGAAAATGGAATATGACCACGAAAAAGTAGACGAAATGGTGTTGGCCTTGCTGTACCTGACCAGTTCACCTGTCACCGAAGGCGCCAGAGCCTGGAAAGGGCTTCCGCTGGAAGTATTGAACAATCTGGTGCAAAAAGGCTATATCAGTGACAATAATTCCAAAACGCCCATTTTGACCCTTTCTCCTGAAGGGGCAAAACTTTCAAAAGAGCTTTTTTACAAATACTTCAACGCCACAGATTAGTCCAGCTTCCCTTTGTACGCCAACAAACATCGTTCCCGTGCCACAGCATGATCTACAATTGGGTCAGGATAACGTACACCCAAACGGGCAAGTTCAGCGGGGGAAGTCCACGGTTGGTGAATGAGAGGAGCAGAGATCAGTCTTAGTTCTGGCACCCAGCGGCGAATATACTCGCCGTTTGGGTCAAATTTTGCTCCCTGCAATACAGGGTTGAAAATGCGGAAGTAAGGTGCGGCATCTGTTCCGGTGCCAGCAGTCCATTGCCACCCCCCGTTGTTGGCCGCCACATCCCCATCCAATAATTGCTGCATAAAATACTTCTCTCCCCAGCGCCAGTCAATGAGCAGATCTTTTGTCAAAAAAGAAGCCACGATCATGCGCGCCCGATTATGCATCCAACCGGTATGGCGTAATTGACGCATGGCTGCATCTACAATGGGATATCCAGTGTGTCCCTCCTGCCAGGCTTTGAAATCTTCTTCATTGTTGCGCCAACGAATACCACGCAGTTCCTCACGGAAGGACTCTTTTTGCACCTGAGGGAAATGCATCAACACAGAATAATAGAATTCCCGCCAGATCAATTCGTACAGCCAAACTTCTGCTCCCCTTGATTCTGAGCCGGCTTCGGCGATCTTGGCCATTGCTAAATTCACCGCCTGGCGGGCTGAGAGCATACCAAAGCGAAGGTAGGGGGATAAGCTGGAGGTTCCCTCCAGATCCATTCGGTCACGATCATCGGCGTAATGCAGGATCTTTGCGCTGAGAAAACGCTGCAGACGGCGCTGCGCTTCGCCTTCACCAGCCGTGGCAAAAGGGGCGTTCAGATCAATAGGCGGTTCTGGAAGCGATTCACCATAAACTTGCTCTGGGGTTAAAATTCGCTCTGGTGCAGGGATCATTTGGGTCAAAACAAATTTATCCCGCCATGTTCTGCTGTAAGGGGTGAAAACAGTGTAGGGGCTTCCATCTGCTTTGACGGTCAAGGCAGGGGGTAAAGCAGTCAAACCGGGGCAAAGGTTCAGATCAAACAACTCAGCCACGCTCGCATCACGCTGACGGGCAAATGCAGAAAAATCTTCTTCTGCAAAAACGGATCGAAAATTCACTTCTTGTTTTAGATCGGTTAGAACTTTAATCGGATCGCCATGGCGAATAATAAGCCTGCTGCCCTTGCTTTGTAGGTCGGCTTCCAAAGCTTTCAGTCCAGCCAGCATAAAATCAACCCGCCGAGTACTGGTGCGCTCTGATTGGAGCAATTTTGGATCCATAATGAAGAGCGGCAGAACCTGCTCTGCAGACTTCAGCGCTTGCTGCAAGGCCTGGTTATCTGTCAGGCGCAGGTCACGGCGAATCCACCAAATGGCGATGCTTGAGTTTGATCTCATGCGTTCATTGTACAGAGGTCTTCTGCCAAATGCGAAAACTTGTATAACCCTGATCACAAAAATTGTATAATCAAGCCAACGAGGATTCTTATTGGTTTGGAGGAGAGAAATGGAAAATAGTAAACCTGCACCCACCACCATCGATGAATACATTGCCGGCTTTCCCGCCGAGATCCAGGAAAAGTTGCGCGCTATGCGCGCCACCATCCACGCAGCCGCACCGGAAGCCACTGAGAAGATCAGCTACGGAATGCCCACCTTTTACCAACAGGGCAATGTGGTACATTTTGCCGCTTTTAAGAACCATATAGGCTTTTTTCCAGCTCCCAGTGGAATAGAGCGATTTGCTCAAGAGATCGGCCCCTATCAAACATCCAAGGGTACCCTCCAATTTCCTCTTACACAGCCCATCCCCTTTGACCTGGTGACCAAGATCACCGAGTTCCGGGTACAGGAAAATTTGACTCGCGCCAAAGCTAAAAAGAAGTAAAGAGCTGATCTCCATGCGCTCTGAACAAGAGATGTTTGACCTGATCTTAACAACCGCCCGGCAAGATGATCGTGTCCGGGCGGTGGTCCTCAATGGGTCACGGGCCAACCCAAACGCCAAAAAGGATGTTCTGCAAGATTTTGACATCGTCTTTATCGTGCGTGAGTTGCAAACTTTCCTGGCTGACCCGCGCTGGATCGATCGCTTTGGTGAACGCATGGTGATGCAGACCCCGGATGAGATGGATGACCCAGACCTGGTAGACCGGCAGCGCTTTGCCTACCTGATGCAGTTTTGCGATGGCAACCGCATTGATCTCACTCTCATCACTCGCCAGGAATTTGATTCCCAACCGTTGGATAGCCTGAGCGTTCTCCTGCTGGATAAAGACAACAGTCTGCCACCATTCCCGGCTCCAAGCGAAGCTGATTATCTGCCCCAGCCGCCATCCGCGCGCGAATTCTTCAATTGTTGTAATGAGTTCTGGTGGGTATGCCCCTATGTGGCCAAGGGGCTGGTACGGCAAGAGATCTTGTACGCCAAACACGTACACGACGAAGTGGTACGGCCACAGCTGATCAAAATGCTCACCTGGCACATCGGTATTAAGACGGATTTCAAACTTAACCCAGGCAAAAACGGTAAATACTTCAAGCAATTTCTGGAACCAGAGTTATGGTCAATGCTGGAAAAATCCTATGCCAACGCTGATTATGAGGAGACCTGGCAAGCATTATTTATTACTTGCAAACTTTTTGGACGGATTGCCTCAGTTGTGGCAGCCAGGTTTGAATACCCGTATCCGCAACAAGACGAGCAGCAGGTAAGCGCTTATCTGCAAAAATTACATACTCACAGCTAAACACGCCCTGCCCAGGTGAATAAATTTTTAATCCCCCGCTTATAGGTTCAGCCCAAACCTTCTTCATCGATTAACTTCAAGAATTCAGCCCCCAACACGGGATCAAAATGACTTCCCAGGTTGTTGCGTAAGAACTCTACTGCAGTTTCTTTTTTCCAGGCAGAGCGGTAAGGTCGCTCTGAAAGTAACGCATCCCAGACATCTACCAGTGCATAAATGCGCGCTTCAAGAGGGATCTCCTCACCACGCAAGCCACGTGGATAACCAGTACCATCCCATTTTTCGTGATGACTATAGGGGATCTCCTGTGAGTCTTTCAAAAACGGCACTCTGCGAATAATATCGTAAGCAAAGGTGGGGTGGTGGCGCATCTCTTCCCATTCTTTCATATCCAGAGCGGCTTCTTTAAAGAGAATGGAATCTGAGATCCCCAGCTTTCCCAGATCATGCAGCATTGCCCCACGCCAAATCGTGGTTAACCGCTCCCCACGTACGCCAATGCGGATGGCTAAACGCCGGGTAAGTTCTGCCACACGCACACAATGTCCTTCCAATGCACCTTCGTAGTCATCCACTGCTCTGCCCCAGGCTTCTACCATGAGATCATAAACTTCGTTCAACTTGTACTGGTTTGCCGAATTGAATATTGCCGGGGAAACAATCTGTGCCAACCCGCTCAAAAAGAATGCATCCTGTTTAGTAAGTCTATCGCCTTGAGCTGATATTAAAAGGATAAGACCAATCACCTGTTGACCAGCCACTATGGGAACTAACAAAACTGCGGCGAGATCATTAGGAAGATTAGGCTGCAAAAGTAGAGGCACTTTTTGTTGTAG
>CAZWKK010000148.1:0-5249 GCA_964634855.1 uncultured Anaerolinea sp. | reverse complement strand
AACTATCCTTCCCACGCCCAGGAACAGGCTGTTGAGGTGCCAGAGGTACCCATGCTGTTCATGAAAGCTCCCTCTGCTATTTTGCCAGACGGCGGCAAGATCATTCTGCCACCGCAATCACACCAGGTGGAACAGGAAGCTGAGTTGGTCATCGTCATGGGCAAACGCGGCCGTTGGATCGCCGCCGAGGAAGCCGAGAAATACATTTTGGGCTACACCATCGGCAATGACGTCACCGCCCGCGACCTGCAGGAGCGTGACGGCCAATGGACGCGCGCCAAAGGCTTTGACACCTTCTGCCCAATCGGCCCCTATATTGAGACCGATCTGGACGCTGCGGATACCCTCATCACCTGCAGGGTCAATTCAGAACTACGTCAGATGTCTTCTACCAAAGAGATGGTGTTTACCATCCCACAGATCGTAGCCTTCGTCTCCTCAGTCATGACCCTTGAACCCGGCGATCTGATCTTCACCGGCACGCCCTCAGGGGTTGGCGTCCTTGAAGATGGCGACAGTGTTGAGATCACCATTGAAGGCATCGGTCAATTACGCAATACCGTGGAAGCGGGTTGAGTTTTTTGCAACTTGATTTATACTAATGGGATGAAATTACTCGCAAAATTACCGCGTGAAGTCTATTTTTTGATCGCCGGTGCACTTTTACTCATCGGTGGTCTTACTGGTATGTTGTTCGCCCTCAATGCACCCGATCAACCCACCGCCACCCCTAACCCAAGCACGCAAACCGCCCAATACGACCAATCGCTGGTCGTCCCGGCCAAATTCACCCCCTCTCCACAAACAACATCCACCACTGAACCTGCTCCTTCAAGCATTCAGACTCTGAATTTTGATAAGTATTTTGTTCATGCCAGCTTAAAATCTGGCCTGGAAAATCCCATGATCCCGGACCGCATTGTCATCCCGGAGATCGGCCTGGATGCTTCCGTGATCATTGCTGGGTTCAATTCAACCAACATCGAAGGCGAAACCTTTGGCCAGTGGATGGCTCCCAATGAGTTCGCGGCTGGTTGGCAGCCAGATTCTGCTCTGCTGGGCAGTGCCGGCAATACCGTCATCAACGGCCATCACAACGAATTTGGCGAGGTCTTTGGCAGACTGGTGGATCTAAAGGTGGGGGATAAGATCTATGTCTATTCCAAGGGACATCAATTTTCTTTCATCATCGCCAACCGCATGATCTTGCAAGAACGTTTTGTAGACGTGGCCACCCGCCTGGATAACGCCAGGTGGTTAAACAGAACAGATGACGTTCGTCTTACGCTCGTCACCTGTTGGCCAAAGATCTCGAACACCCACCGGTTGATCCTGGTGGCGCGTCCGCTAGATTGAGTTAGTAATAAAGGGGAAGATCTTCCACTGGCTCCGCTACCACAAACATGCGACCCCAAGAATCCACGCCATCTTTGGCGATGCAGGTCTGCAAGATCAGCCGGTCATCCGGGTTGTAGATCTTCATGAACATGTCGCTTACACTCAGCGTCACGCTGGTATCTTTCACATCCACGAAATTTGAATATGGGCTGTATGGAGAGAGCGCCTGGTACTCATCGATCTCAGTGATCTCATAGGTCAATTTGGTGCCGTCCCCATAGACCAAAACCAACCGGTCGCCCTCTTTGAGGTCAGAAAATTTGGCGCCGGCCAGGTTATTGTGAGCCACCAATCCAATAGAACCGTACAGACTGGCGGTGGAGAATTGAGTGACCACGCTATCCAGGGTGGAAACATAGGCTGCATTTCCATTGGGCTGTTGCACGATGGGAAAAGCGAAAGTGTTTTCTGCAAAGATGCCCACGATCTGACGGGCATTGCCGTTCACAACAGTTGTGCTGAACTTCTCGACGGAACCCAACAACTGGGTAGCTTCGCTGGTGGTATCTGTAGAATTGCCAGCTGTTACCGGGATCAGCGCCATGGGGCGCGCCAGGAACAGGCTGAAAGAGAAAAATGCAGTAAGAATTCGTACGAATTTCATCATACAACAATCTTACTGTTCTGACTTTTTTATTACAATAGTAAACCGTTTGCATAAACGTAATCTTACATTTCTGTTAGATTCGTTAGGTTGTTAAAATTTTGCCTGTGCGAGGGGGAAAAAATCAAAATAATTGCATGGTATAATCTTTAGGTTGTAATAAAATAATTTTCTCTTTTGAAGGAGCTGTTTTATGTCCGGGCATTCTAAATGGGCAACTATTAAACGAAAAAAAGGCGCGACCGACGCTAAACGCGGTCAGGTATTCACGCGGTTGACCAGAGAGATCGTCATGGCCGCCCGCGAAGGTGGAGCAGATCCAGACTCCAATTTCCGTTTAAGGCTTGCCGTTGACAAAGCAAGAGCACAAAGTATGCCCAAAGACAACATCGAGAGAGCGCTCAAAAGAGCAGCCGGTGAAGGCAAAGAAGGCGAAGTTTACGAAGAAGTAATGTACGAAGGTTACGCCCCTAATGGTGTGGCCGTCATCATTGAATGCGTTACCGAAAACCGAAATCGCACCGTCGCCGAAATTCGTCACATGCTATCCCGCGCGGGCGGTAACCTGGGTGAGATCGGCTCAGTTTCATGGCAGTTCAAACGTGCTGCTGTGTTCACCTTCCCCAAACAGGGCAATGATTTTGAAAAGATCTTCGAATTGGCCGTTGAAGGCGGCGCCGATGATGTGACCCAGGACGACGAAGAGATCGAAGTCCAGGCACCCGTTGAATCCTTCAAGACCCTGATCGATCGTTTCCGCACTGCCAACATCCTCCCCGATGAGGCAGGCCTGCGCATGATCCCGAATCAGGAAATGGAACTCAGCGTCGCCGATACCATGCAGGTTGTTCGCACCATTGAAAACCTGGAAGACATGGACGACGTTCAGAACGTTTACTCCAACCTCAAGATCTCTGATGAGGCGATGGCCGCCATGGAGTCTGAGTAGAAATATGCTGGTCATCGGGATTGACCCCGGAACCGCCACCACCGGATATGGAATTGTTGAAGAAAACAATAGAAACGAGATTCGCGCGGTGGAATATGGGGTTGTCTCAACAGCAGCAGGTCTCCCGGCCGAAATTCGGCTCTTAGAGATCAACCAAAAGATCAATGAAATTCTCCTTCTCCATCGCCCCGATTGTGGCGCGGTGGAGAAGTTGTTTTTTCAACGCAATGTCACCACAGCCATTGCCGTAGGCCAGGCGCGCGGCGTGATCCTGCTTTCACTAGCCCAGGCTGGCTTGCCTGTAAACGAATACACCCCCAACGAGGTCAAACAATCTGTTACCGGTTACGGCAGCGCGGATAAAAAGCAGGTGCAAGAAATGGTACGCACCATTTTGGGACTCAAATCCATTCCCAAACCCGATGATGCAGCGGATGCATTGGCCATTGCCATCTGCCACATTCATTTCAGCGGATATCAAAAGTTGCAGATGATCGGAGGCGCCCAATGATCATCACCAGCAGCGCCAACGAGCAGATCAAGTCCATTCGCAAATTGCGTGAACGCAAATATCGCAATGAGTCTGGTACCTATTACATTGAAGGCATCCGCATCGTTTTAGAAGCTTTGGTCCAACCTGAAAAGGTAAAAACCCTGCTCTACGCTCCTGAGCTGATGGAAAGTCAGCTTGCAGCAGAAGCTGTACAAAAAGCCGCCGCGGCAGGTGTCAAATTGCTCGAAGTAAGTGCTTCAGTCTTTGAGACCTTTTCATTAAAAGAGGGTCCCATGGGACTGGCGGCAGTGGTTACCCAAAATTGGCAATTGCTTGCCCATCTGAAACCTGAGCAAATGGGGCTTTGGGTAGGTCTCGATTCTGTGGCTGATCCAGGCAACCTGGGTACCATCATGCGCACCGCAGATGCGGTCGGCGCCAGCGGCATCTTTCTGCTGGACCATTGCACCGATCCATACGACCCGGCCGCCATCCGTGCCAGCATGGGCGCCATTTTCTCCTTGCAACTGGTAAAACTAACTTCAGCAGATTTTCTACAATGGAAAGCGCAACATCAGGTGTTTGCCATCGGCACTTCTGATGCCGCCAAACTGGATTATGAAGAAGCGCACTACCCTGCAAACATGGTTCTGCTCATGGGCTCAGAAAGACAGGGTTTACAACCCACGCTGATGCAGGCGGCAGATCTAATGGTGAGCCTGCCCATGAATGGTAAAAGTGATTCTCTCAACCTGGCCGTGGCCACAGGGGTAATGCTTTATCAGATCAACTCGCAGCACAGAAAGGCAAACCGTCCATGATCGCATCTCTGGAAGGAACCGTCTCACAATTATTAGAGGACAGTCTGGTCATCAATGTGGGAGGGGTTGGCTTCAAGGTATTCGTGCCCAAAAATGTGTGTAAAGAAGCCGAGCTCTTCAAAGGCCGCTCACTTTTCACCCATCTCGTAGTACGCGAAGATGCCCTCACCCTGTTTGGTTTTGAAACCATGGAAGAACGTGACCTGTTTATACTGCTGCTGGGCGCAAATGGAGTTGGCCCCAGAACCGCACTGGCTATTCTTTCCAGTATGTCCGTGCCGCTCATTCACAAAGCAGTCCTGGCAGAAGAAGCAGACCTGTTCTCTCGTGTTCCCGGCATTGGCAAAAAGACCGCCCAGAGCATCGTGCTGCACCTCCAGGGCAAGATCAAAGGCGAAGGGCTGCCCGTGGATGCCGGCCTACGCGAACTGGATACCGATCTGATGGATGCACTTACCAGCCTGGGTTACAGTGTGGTGGAAGCGCAGGCTGCCCTGCAGACCATCCCAAAAGATACCCCCAAAGACCTGGAAACCCGACTGCGTATTGCGTTACAATATTTTTCATAAGCATTAAAAAAAACCAATCTTTTTGTTAGAAACCGCTATTTGAAGTAAAATTACTACCCTGACAGCGTTTATCAATGCTTTTGCTTGGAGGATTCATGCCCGATGATTTAAAGCAGTTCACTGAGAATTTGCAGCAGAAGATCACTGCATTCCAGACGAAATATGAAGTTAAAGAAGTTGGTATTGTCAAAGAAGCCGGTGATGGTATCGCCCAGATCACAGGCCTATCCAATGTGCGTTCTCAGGAATTGGTTGAATTCGAGAACGGAGTGATGGGCATTGCTTTCAACCTGGAACGTGATCAGGTGGGTATCATCATTTTAGGCGACTATGCCAGCGTCTCTGAAGGCATGAGCGTGCACTCAACGGGTCGTATCGCGTCTGTCCCCGTAGGTGATGCACTGATCGGCCGCGT
>CAZWKK010000147.1:0-5309 GCA_964634855.1 uncultured Anaerolinea sp. | reverse complement strand
GCAGGTCTTTGGGTGTCTGAACAGGAATGATTTGCATGAGATCTCTCTTTAAACATGGATGATTTGACCAAAGCCACACAGTTGTTAGCTGTTAACGAATTATGCAGTGCATTATTTCTGTTTGTTTGCTGTGAGAATGAGGTTCCCACTGCTGAGTGGGATAAAGAGATCTCCCTGCATGCTGCCAAAACTACGGATTGAGTCAAAGCCACTATCTGCCAGCAGCGTGGTCAGTTCCTTTTGCAGCTGCGGTCGTAATTGGGTGGTACCGATGGAGGTAGTGCGTTGTCCTTGGGCGTCTTTTTTGCTGGTGATCTCATTAAAATCGATCAGACCATTGGGCAAAAAATCATAATACAAAAAGAAGACCCATTCATTCTCCCCTTCAGAATGAGACTGAGGTTCCATCCAGCGCTGATGGCCGTTGACCACTGCGTCAAAGTTGCGGTTCTGAATGAGCAGCCAACCCCCCGGGCGCAGACAGGCGGCAAAATCTTTCAACGCAGCTTCCACATCTTCCTTAGTAAGCAGGTGGGGCAACGAATTGCCCATGCACAAAATGGCGTCAAATGAGGCCTTGCCAAATGTATCGGCCAGGCTGCCAAACCCGGCTGTTTTGACCTTCACGTTCACGCCAGACGCACTGGCATTGAGGCGGGCCTTTTCCACCATCTGCGGACTGATATCAGCGACGCTCATTTCAAACCCTAGGCGGGCCAGACCTACAGAATGCATTGCGGTACCACAGGCGGTTTCAAGCACCTGCAGGGGACGATCAGCCGGGTGGGCGATCTTGTTCAACTGTTCTTCAAGAAAGGGGATTTCAAAAGCCAGACGGTTGGTCCAGTTGACAAAGCGGTCATAATCGGCGGCAAATTGATCGTACATGTATATCTCCAATTATTTTTTCGGGGGTTTGGGAATCCAACGAGAAACAGTGCGCTTGTATTTTAAATAAGGGCGGCCAAAGCGGCGTTCCAGTTCTGGCTCTTCACGATAGACGATATAGAGGTGCAAGAAAAGCAGAACAATGGCCGTGTAAAGCACCAACCCCCAAGATTGAAAGTAGAGTGCTTCCCCAAGCGGAATGAGCAAACCAGCGCCAAGGTACATGGGGTTGCGCACCCATTTATACAGACCGTGGGCCACGAATTTTCGCGGGGGGTCGAAGGGAGCGGGCGTGCCATGCCCGTAGCGGATGAATTCCAGGCAGACCCAGATCACTGCTGCCAGCCCTGAAAGGATGAAGAACAGGGCCACACCCTGCCAGATGCCAAAGGCCGGGAAATTCAGCGCTTTGCCCCCGGTGAGGATCAGCCACGGCAGCAAAACATCTGCAATGCCGGGCACAGCAATGAACAGCAAGATCACTTTGATCCAGAGCATGGGTCCCTCCCTAAAAATGATGATTTCATTATACACAGAGTGTAAAGAGCATGAATGTCCCGTTTTGTCTTTCAAAACGATATGATTAATAGAGCTCAAATTTTTCACCCGGGACAAAGGATAGTTATGAGCGATTCTGAAATCAAATCCTACCCCAGCGCTGCCTCTTTGGCAGATCTGGACCTGCTGATCGCCAATGCGAAAAAAGATCCACAGGCATTCGCACTGCTTTATGATCGATTTCTTTCCCCGTTGTATCGATACATTTTTCAGCGGGTCCGCAACAGGCAAGACGCAGAAGAAATCACCTCGCAAACCTTTCTGGCAGCTTATGAAGCATTTTCTGCTTACCGCCACCGTGGCTATTTTGCGGCCTGGCTCTTTGCGATCGCACGAAAGAAGCTGGCTGACCATTATCGCAAAGCCCACTTTGACCAATCGCTGGAAGATACATCAGATCTGGTTGAAGATCCCCAATATTTAGGCAAAGCAGTCAGTGGTGAGCGATTGGGCAGACTGCGGCAGAAAGTTGCAGACCTGGCAGAGGACGAGCAGGAAATGCTGCGGCTGCGCTTCAGTGCGGAATTGAGTTTCAAAGAGATGGGGGTGCTGCTGCACAAGAACGAAGAGGCAGTAAAAAAGAGTTTTTACCGCTTGCTGGCACGGTTACAGAGCCAGATGGAGGATGAAAATGTCTGAGCCTAAAGAGGTATTGAAATTTCATCAGGATGTGGAAAGTCTTTTTACAGGACCAGACCCTGATGCTCAGTTTAAAGCAAACTTGCGGTCACAATTACTTAAAAGGGCAGTTCAACCCCGGAAAAATCAGCGTTTGGTGCAACGACCGGTCTGGATGGCCTTGACGGCGATATTGGTGGCCATTTTGGTGATTACCCTCATCCTTGGCCCGCAAAAGGTATTGGCCGCAGTGCAGGGCTGGCTTGGTTACATCCCCGGCGCTGGGTTTGTGGCGGAGGGTGCGCCTCTGCGCATCTTGTCTGAGCCCGTTTCACAGGAGCGAGATGGGGTAACGGTGACCCTTGAACAGGTGTTGGCAGACAGCCAGCAGACTACCCTGCTTTTCAGGGTCAACGGTCTTTCGGTTCAAAAAGTGAATGTACTGGGCGAAGATATTTCTACAGGGTCTATTCCAGAGCTTGTCTTGCCAGATGGCAGCCATTTAAAGCTAAAAGATAGCAGCGGAGATGGTTGGGGTACCGGTTATGAAACCCGGCTGTACTTTGAGCCGATGCCGCAGGGGGTGGAGCAAGCTGTATTGCTCATCCCGGTACTGCAGGGGTATTCGCAAGGAGTTGGCCCGGAAAACTGGCAGATTCCTTTCAAGCTGGTCAAAGCAGCAGGAGAGGTCACGCTCATGCCGGTCCAGGTCATCGAACCAACCGCCACTGCTGAATCGGCGACCCAGGCCGTGCCCGCGCTGATGGAATTACGCCTTACCCGTACCGTTGAACTGGGTGACAGCTACATATTGCAGGGGGTGTATGCCTGGAATGCGGCAAAATACAATTCGCTCAGTGTGGCCCCCGATGATATTGAAGTCACTGATGCCAATGGCAACTTGCTGGCACAGGAGTACCCGTTTGGGGTGCAGGATGTGGATTACAACATGGCCAACGAGCAACCCTGGGCAACCAAAGTGTTAGACAAAACCGCGCCCGGTCCCTGGACCGTAACAGTGCGGCACGCCTACACGGATCGCAGATATGAAATTCCATTCACTGTTGATTTTGGCAACGCTCCTCAAACCGGGCAGACTTGGCAGATCGGGCAAACTTTTGATCTGGACGGACATTCCTTAACTGTTATTTCAGCTACCCTTACCGGACAGGGCGATGGTTCGTATGCGGTGGTCTTCAATATGCAGGGAGACGACGGTCTGCAATCGGTCAGCGTCTACGATCCCACCCGTTCATCCTTTGGCTCTGGGCCGGGTGCCGGGGGAGAACTGGGGAACCTGTCTGCAACGGTCAATTTTGATATGCTCCCGGCTGGCAGGCATGAATTCCAGGTCAGCTCGGCTTATCTCCGCCTGGATGGCGCCTGGTCAGTGAGCTGGCAGCCCACTGACAATACAGACGGACAGCCCTTAGTCACACAGCCTGCCCAGTCAGCCTGTCTGAACAACGAGGTCTGGCAGCAACTTCAATCTGAGCCGGGTTTGATCCCGGACGGGTTAGGCGGGAAGCTGCTCGTCTACGCTAAGCCTGAGGGTGAAAGCGAGTATGCGGTCTTTCTCATGAATCTGGATGGGTCGGAGCGGCAAAAGTTGACCAACTGGCCTATGGCCAACCTGAGCCCAGATGGCAAGATACTGGCTTTTGCAGATGATGCAGGGATTGTGCTGCAAAATCTGCAAACAGGAGACAAAACACGCGTCTCTGGCTCTGGTTCAACCGATTGGCGGCCCATCTGGAGCCCGGACGGGAAGTGGCTTGCCTATAACCACGGACAGGGAGATGTACAGATCGCTGTTGCCAGTGCTGATGGCAGCCAGAACCGCATCTTGAGCAGCGATACCTCCAACCGTAACGCGGTGAGCTGGTGGCCCGATAGCAGTCGGATTGTTTACACCGATTTTATTGATACAGGCGCCATGATCTTTAACTCCATCGACCTGAACGGCCAGGTCAGCTCACTGTTCATTGCCGGCGAAGGCATGAAATATTCCAACCCCGCGGTCTCAGGGAGTACCAGTCAGATGGCCTATGAGACCAGAGTGGCGGGCAGCATGAACTATGGGGTCTACCTCTCTTCTCTGGATGGAATGAGCAAAACCCTTTTAGCCCAGATCGATGATTTTGTAGTGAACTCTCCGTTGTGGAGCAAGGACGGAAACTGGGTGCTGCTCAACGTTACTGATTCTGTCAACGAACACAACGTACTTTTAAACCCAGAAACCTGCCAGGTACTCCGGCTGGCGGGGGTGAGCGGAAAGGTTCTCTCCTGGTCAGCGCAGTAACCGCTTCCTAACATCATAATTACCCCGTTCACTTTCCTTTCTGCTAAAATAAAGCACGTGAGGAAAAGATGGACGGGGTAAATATTCGCACCTTTTTATTACAAACCTATCCTTTATTTGGCTTTATAGGCAGCCAGTTGATGATCTTTGCCATGTTCACCACGGGTATTTTCTACCGCGGCAAAAAAGGCGAACGCTACTCGGTGCTGAACCACTATATTTCTGAGCTGGGCGAAGTGGGCGTTTCTAAACTTGCCTGGCTGTTTAATTTTGGGCTCATCCTGGGCGGGATGCTGCTGCTGCCTTTTATGATCGGGTTTGGCCTGGAGCTGAATAACCTGTGGGCAAAATTGGGGATGATCGTAGGGGTGTGGGCGGCTCTATCAGTCATGGCGGTGGGGGTTTTCCCCTTGAACAATCAGAAGGCGCACATTTTTGTGGCCATGTCTTACTTCCGCTCTGGCCTGGTGATGGTGTTGCTCTTCGGTGTGGCGGTCTTTATGCAGCCCGCCGGCCAGGAGGTGATCTCCAAAGCCTCTAATATTGCCGGCTTGATCTCTCTGCTGTGTTATGCCACCTTCCTGCTCATTTCTGATGCCCCCAAAAAGGACAAAGAGGAGGATGGCGATAAGAATGTGTTGGAGCCCGAAACCGAGAAAGAAAGGCCAAAATATCGGCGCATCACCATTTTGGAATGGATGGTGTTCTTTTCTACCGTGCTCTGGTTTCTCATCATTGCCGTTTATCGTTTTAATGCCTAGTGGGAACTTAATTCAACCGGGGCCGTCTTGTTAGTAGAAGATCAGGAGGAACAAAATGAAGAAAATCTGGCAGATCTTATGGGTCACAATATTGGCTGCGCTGGTTCTATCAGCCTGTGGAAGTGGTACTGTGGTTGCAGGAGAAGATATGAGCGGTTCTGAGGTAAGCGTAAAAAAAGGCG
>CAZWKK010000146.1:0-5369 GCA_964634855.1 uncultured Anaerolinea sp. | reverse complement strand
GGAATAACCGTTGGAATGGGCAGCATTGTCTGCTCATTCTTTTGGTTAAAAGATATTCAAATTCTTGTATGTGATTCTCTAAACTATAGAAGGTACTATGGACTCTGTATTGAATTATGTTGGCACGTTGCTCTGGTCTGGCTGGACAGGTCTGCTGGATTACCTGGCCGCGCATGTTCTCCTCTGCCTGGTGCCGGCATTTGTCATTGCTGGCTTCATGAGTTCTATGATCCCTAAAGAGGCCATCACGCGTTATCTTGGGCCAAAAGCATCCAAGTGGATCAGTTACCCGGCTTCGGCTTTTGGCGGGTTTATCCTGGCGGTCTGTTCCTGCACCATTCTGCCACTCTTTGCCGGCATCTGGAAGCGCGGTGCAGGTCTCGGTCCGGCGATCACTTTTCTGTTTGTGGGTCCGGCCATCAACATTCTGGCCATCACCTACACCGGTGCAACCATCGGGATGGATATAGCCATATCCCGTCTGATACTTTCCATTCTGTTCGGCATCGGAATCGGTCTGATCATGGCCTGGATCTTCCGAAAAGAGGAAAGCGCACGTGAAACTGAGATGGCAGCCAGCGGCGTGTTTGATCAAACTGCGAAAGTTAAACCAGCCGTATGGGTGCTCTTTCTTCTGTTGGTTGTAGTGTTAATCGTTGGTACGTTACAGGTTAATCTTTTGACCCATGTGTATGCCAGCGTAAATTTGCCTTTTGATTGGGCGAATGGATTGGGTTCGTTCCTGTCCACCATGAACCTGACCATTCAGGGTGCTGTCCTCATTCTGATGCTGGTCGTGATTGGCATTACCGCCTGGAAAGGCTTTGAAAAAATCTTCGACGGCTTTACCGGCTGGACCTATGCCGCCTTCGCCTTCATTGGACTTACCATCCTGATTGCGGCCCCTAAAGAAGAAGTGGGCTCGCTAATCATTGGGATTAACGGCCGCCTTATTGGAGAAATCATCCTGCTCATCGGTATTGCCGTTGTTGCCAGCCGTTCATTCACCAAAGACGAACTCAGTGGTTGGGTTTGGGAAACCTGGAAATTCGTCAAACAGATTTTTCCTTTGCTCATCGTCGGCGTTTTTGCCGCTGGCATCGTGAAAGTGATCATCCCTGAAGCCTGGGTACGCACCATCGCCGGGCAGAATACCATTTGGGCTAACCTGGTGGGTGTTTTGTTCGGTGTGTTTATGTACTTCCCCACCCTGGTGGAAGTTCCCATTGCAAAAATGTTCCTCGACCTGGGCATGGCGCGCGGTCCGCTGCTGGCTTATCTGCTTTCTGATCCGGAACTTTCGCTCCAATCTATCCTGGTTTTGAACGGGATTATGGGTAAGAAGAAGACGGCAATCTACGTATCTTTGGTGGCTGTATTCAGCACGCTGGCTGGATACCTGTTCGGCTTAGTTCTAGCTGCTAGTTAAAAAGGAGATATCAAATGGAAAAACAAACAGTTTTGGAAAAAGCATTGGAGTTTCATGGTCACCGCTGCTGGGCAAGCGTGGCTGGTGTTCGCGTTGGATTGGCTGCCTTGGAAAAGTTGGGCGTTAAGCGTTCTGGCGGCACGCAGCTTTATGGAATCGTTGAAATTGGCGAAGAGCACGGTGGCATGTGCTTTGGCGATGGCGTACAATATGCCACTGGCTGCACCTTTGGTAAAGGCAATATCCGCAAGAATCCGATTGGCAAACTTGGCTTCACCCTGATTGAAAAAGACACCAATCGTGCTGTGCGGGTGGTTTTCACCAGCAAACTGCAGAAGCAAATCGCGGCATCCAAATTCATGCAGCAGCGCGCTGCCGGTATTTCACCCGATGAAATCCCGTTGGAAGATCAAATGGAGTTGGTGGAACTGGTCTGGAATGCGCCGGAAGAAGAAGTGCTGAAAATCGGTGAGGTGTTTGAATATCCTGGCAATTGGATCCCGGAAGTGATGGGCTTTAAGCCCTGCGATCGCTGCGGTGAATTGACTGCCCTTGCCTATCTCCGTGTGGATGGCACTCAGCATGTTTGCATCCCCTGCTCTGGTTATGACCGGTAAATGGGGTTGGTATGGCGATTGAAATCTATCTGATCAGTGCAGTTCTGGTGTTTGTCTTTTCTGGTTTGCTGGCTATGGCTGGTCTGGGGGCTGCCTTCCTGTTTGTTCCGCTATTCTATTACCTGGGGGTTCCTCTGGCCGAGGCGACCCCCACCGCCTTGCTGCTCAACGTGGTCAGCCTGTTATTCGCCACCATCAACTACTGGCGCGGCAAACTGATCAACTGGCGGGTGGGGGTTCCTGTGCTTATCACAGCGGTCGTGCTTTCCCCGGTTGGTGCGCTGCTAACCCCACATGTGGAGAAAACTGTCCTTTTAGCTTTGTTTGCGGCTTTCCTCGTGTTTGCCGGCATCATGATGCTGTTCTATAAGGCTAAAAAACGCGAACACGAGCTGAGTCGTGGTGTTGAGGTGGCTGCCGGAGCTGGGGTAGGAAGTGTGGCCGGTTTTCTGGGTGGATTACTGGGCGTGGGCGGCGGAAATTTCATACTGCCGGTACTTAATTGGCTTGGATTGGATGCCAAAGTCGCTGCCGGAACCACCGCGCTGGTGGTTGTGTTTTCATCTCTATCTGGTTTCTTGGCACATGCAAGCATCAGCGGCCTCGATCCACTTTTTGTGGGGATTATGGCGGTCATGGCCGCAGGTGGATCGATCATTGGATCGCAATTGATGAAGACCAAGGTCTCCAGCGGTCAGTTGAAAAAGATCATCGGCGTGTTACTGTTTGTCATCGCGGCCAAGATGATTTTTGATTTAGTCAAGTAGTTGCAGAATAGGAATATCAATGGAAATTTTTCTTCTTGCGGCAATCACATGCCTTGTTGTCATCACCATCGGATCATTAATCAACAAGTATTTACGTCTACCCTGGATGTTTACCGTGGTCATTCTTGGAATGACTTTTTCAGCTTTGGGTTGGTTTACAGAGACGCTGCAAAGTGATAACTTTCAATTTCTTGCCCGTCTTGGAATGCTTTTCTTCCTCTTTACAATTGGTATTGACCTAGATTTCAGTCAAATCCGCAAATTAGGGAAACACATTATTGTTGGAGACATTCTGTTAACGATCGTCGAAGGATTATTGCTTGGGCTGTTTTTCTATTTGATTTTCCCAGACTTTGTAAGTCATTCTTTTGGAATTGCATTTCTCGCTGGAGTAGCTTTTGGGACGGTAGGAGAAGTAATCCTCCTCGCCCTGTTGAAGGAGTTTGGATTGGAGAAAACCAGGTTCGGACAATTGGCTTTAGGCATTGGGGTATTTGATGATATTTTTGAGATTCTGGCATTAGCAATAATTGTTTCTTTACCTGCTTTAAAATCACAAAATCCGGCTGATGCGCCATTTTCCGCATCCCTATCCATACTAATCACCTTGGTGGCAATCTTCCTTGCCACCGGTGTACTTTCTTTGGCGGGCAAGCTTATCCGAGGTTTCTTTGAAAAAATGAAAGTGAATGCATTTGTCATCCCATTTCTGATATTCTTGGTTGTGTTTGCCTACATTTACTTCAGCTCAATGGGAAATGAAAATCTTGGCGTTATCGCGGCAATTTTTAGTGGCATCGCGGTTCAACAAATCATCCCTGGAAAATCACTGGAGCAATATAAAAAGCCGATTTTCTTTTTCGCGAATATGTTTTTAGGTCCTTTCTTCTTCCTAAGCCTTGGCGGGAAAATGTCCCTCGCAGCTCTCGTTAGCTATCCCCTGTTAGTCATTGCAATCATGGTAATTTCTATTGCTACACGCGTCATCCTTTCTTACCTGTTGTTCCACGGAATTCTGGGAAAACGTCAATCGCTTGTCATGGGTATCGGGCTAACCGCAAAATTTAGCACAAGTGTGATCAGTGAAAATTTATTGTTCACTTCTGGGATGATCGCATCCCCCTTATATTCTGCAATGATGGCTGCGTTTATTGCTCTAAAGCCCATCATTGTCGGAGCTTTTTCATCTCTATTGGCAAGACATAAAGAGATCATAGATTAGAAACTTTAAAAGGAGAATTGAAGATGGATCGAAATGATGAGTTGTACAAAGCTGGTTTATTGTTACATGGTCACAAATGCCCGGCCATGCCGATGGGCTTGCGCGCGGGCCAGGCCGCCCTTCAGGCTTTAGGCGTTGAACGGGCCATGGATGGGCAGCTCACTGCCCTGGTGGAGATCGACAGCGATCACTGTGCCACCTGCTACGCCGACGGCGTGATGATGGCCACCGGCTGTACCTTTGGCAAAGGCAATATTCGTAAGTTGGGGTATGGCAAATTTGTGTTGACCCTGATTGACAATAAATCCGGACGCAGTGTGCGTGTGGCCACCCGCAATGAGGTCATCAAACGCAACCAGGAATCCGAGTTCATCCAATTCCGCAAGAAGGGTGTTCCCGCTTCAAAGATTGCGGCAGAATTGATCGACCCTGCCGTTGATTTTATCCTGGCGGAGTCAGATGAGAACCTCTTCAAAATAGATCCGGTTCATGAAGTAAAACTCACTCCGGGTCGCCCGCACGATTTCAATACGCATATTTGTGAGGAATGCGGCGAAGTGATGGTGGAACGCTACGCCCGAATAAAAAATGGAAAAAAAGTCTGCATTCCCTGCGCCGAAAAGATATAACCCTCAGGCGAAAGTAACGACAAGATGATTGAGGATACCGAGATCGCAATATTGTTCGATTATCTGACTGTATTGGTTCCTCTTAACGGTTACATGCGATAAAGCCAGTATCCTGAAAAAGTCATCACGTCGTATTTCTGCCGTTTACTTAATGGGTTTCCTGGCATCTACAATCAGGGATACAGAACCAATATTTCCATCTCGATTCCGCCGATCAAGGAGTAAGGAACGATATATCGGGCCGTCGCTTATAGACCACTGATTGTAGTGAAAGCGCCCCAGATCATCACAATACTCGAGTAAATCTACTTCAAAACCTGCACTGGCAAACATATCCACAAATAATCGGTAATCATAGACGATTTTGTGATCAGCAGCTGGGTGGTCTTTCTGATCAGGTCCACCAATCTGTGCCTTCTTCTGATACTCGGGATTGGGGAAATTGGCATCCGGCACTACGCAACTGAGATAGCCACCTGGCTTAAGATATTTAAAACATAAACTGGCGGCGGTTCGTCCTTCCGATTCAGTAAGATGTTCCCAAACATGTTCACATAACAAAGCATTGACAAGACGAGTATGAGAGCTCTTCTCCCAATCTTTTGGTGACAACAAATTAAGTTCATCTTTTTGGGTGGGAATCCAACCCTGCCAACACTGATCTCCAGCCCCAATAATTACGCGTAAAGGTGTTGAAAGCGGGGT
>CAZWKK010000145.1:0-5435 GCA_964634855.1 uncultured Anaerolinea sp. | reverse complement strand
TTTCGTTTGACATGGAAGAACGGTTACGCCAAACACTGCTTGAGCAGGGCATCCAACTGCTGCAGGCAGCCGACCTGACCACGGTCTTCAGTCAGTTGTTTGGCTGGCAATCCATCCTGGAAGAATTTCAATCGCAACCCCATTTGCTTATTCAACAATTGGATGAACAGTTTAGCTCTGTTGAATAAAATTTGATCTGGCCGCAGAGCATATTCTGCGGCCAGAAAACACCTCTTGTTGCAAGCTAATTCCACAAGATGCATGTGCATGTAGCAGCATCAAACTCCCAGCCTGGTCCTTTGGCTCTACATTTTTCTGAATTCAATTTACAGACGAACCCCGGTTTTGGTGTAGGGGAAGGCAAAGGGGTTACGGTAGGCACTACAAAGTCACAAATATTGGATAACATTCGGGATGGCTTTGCATTATAGATCCATCCACATGTGTTATCCATTTTCCAGACACTAGCTTCACTCTTGTAGTCGATCATTTCCATTTGTTGTGGATCCACTTCTCCCTGTCCAACCCACGCCCACCAGGCAAAAACTTGATTTTTTGGTAATAAAGATGGTTTGAAGGCAAACTCGATCACAGCCCCATTTGTTGGGTCAATTCTTGCCCAGGCAAGATCAACATCGTCCCCTTTGCCAGAATCGAAAACCAGTGTCTCGTAGCCATTTCCTTTTTGATCATCCGGTGTGTGAGATTTCTCACCCCCAACATCTCCATTGATATCTTTCCAAACCTGAACTCCATTGGTTGTCCACTCCTTTGAATTTATTCCCTTTACGAGTACCAAGAAATCACCCCGGGAGTCAAGGTTAAGATCTAACTCAACCCCAACAACTAAATCTTGTGGGAGCTTTCCAGCCGCATCTTTGAACAATTGGATATTGGCGAACATCCAGGCCTGATTGGTACCCATACTGACCGACACAATGTCCAACCATGGAAAATAGGTGCCATTCAAATAATCGACTGGCCTTTCCAATTTATCAATTTGCCAATTATCGCAACCCTCAGCAACAAGAGTTGTCACTCCCAGCGCAACTCGTTGCCCGGTGTTGCAATCTGTTACTTTTTGTCCAGGAGAATAGACCGGCTCTGCTGGAATTGAAACATGGATAATAGTTGGCACTTCTGTAGGAATAACCACATTTGTTGAATCCACCATTTCAGTTGGTGTTTCAGAGATCTGCTGGTTGAGAACAGGGTTTTCCAGAGTCACCCCCGCATCAGTGGCTGGAGCATCCGCGTTGTTGGGGGAATCGGATGCAGATGAAGCCTTTTGAATAGCAC
Organism: uncultured Anaerolinea sp.; assembly: GCA_964634855.1. Lineage (GTDB taxonomy): Bacteria > Chloroflexota > Anaerolineae > Anaerolineales > Anaerolineaceae > UBA6107. Next base: position 4,136 of record CAZWKK010000145.1, on the reverse strand, counting down.
CACAACCCGTTGATCCAATTATCATAACTACGACCATCAAGACAAATAATCCCTTTTTCATCTTTCCTCCATTGAAAAATTATCTTTTTGCTTGCTTTTTGTTCATAAGTTGTGTTAAATAAAGGTTAAAAGTTTTTAAGTTCTGAAAAACCAATAATTCACGTGTAGATGGATCTTCAAGCGACAGATACCACTGACTTTTGTCCTTGATCTGTGTTTGCCATATTCGTAACAGAAAAGAAATTGATCCTTTACGAATAAACAACGAATCCTCATCACTGATCGGCTCGCTCATCTCATATTTATCCTAGACTAACTGCGTCAAAGAAACGTCAAAGGAAACGAGACCGTCATATGAAAGATACTGATTCATCTCCTCCGACCATTCATGCTGAGTTCTTAGGTACATTTTCTGTCCAGATCAACGGGCAGGAAGTTCAAGATCTCCCCACCCTAAAAGCCAAAGCCCTTCTAGCCTATATCCTGATCGAAGGAAGAAAGCCACTCGCAAGGTCTGTTCTCGCCTCCTTATTCTGGCCGGATGTTCCTGAACAAACTGCGTTGCATAACCTGAGGCAAGCCCTGGTTCTGATCAACAAAGCATTACAACAAGCCCATATTAATTTTGAGATTTTTGAAACGACACGAGAATGGATCTCGCTCAGATCAGACCCCCCACCGGTAATTGATGCGCTCTGTTTTATTAACCAATTAGAGTCACTTTTTACCAAGGTCAACGGCCCCCCAGAACGTGGTTTTCCCATCCATCAATTAAGCAAAACCCTGGAACAATTCAAAGGGGAGTTTCTCCCCGCAATATCCCTTCCTGATTCTGATCCATTTGAATACTGGCTAACCCTATCCCGCGAATCGATCAATAAACTTGCCATTCAGGGGTTTTCTTGGAAATTTCAATATCATGAAAACCGTGAGGAATGGAATTCAGCTTATTTAATGGCGCAAAATATTCTCAAGATCGCCCCCTGGGATGAACAAGTCCATGCCAAAGCCATCCATTGCCTCTTGGAGTTAGGCCAAACTAGTGCGGCAATCGCACACTATCAAAATACACTTGCTTACTTTAAAAGAGATTTAGATATCGAACCTGGCCAGATATTGGAAAGTTCTAAACAATTGATCGAACAGTTTCAAAATTCAAAGCAAATTCCAGCAGCTAAATTAAAATCCTTTGCAAGCTTTCCTCATTTTTCAACACCCTTCATTGGTCGTTCCCATGAAATTCAGGTAATCGAAAATTGGATCTCAGATCCGCTCACCAATATCATTACTGTAACGGGACCAGGGGGCAGTGGAAAAACCCGACTTGCAATTCAATTAGCTCAATCACAAACCTGTCTTTTTAAAGATGGTGTGTTCTTTATCTCTCTGGTCGGATGTCATAACCAACAGCAGATTGCGGCAAGTGTATTGCGCTCGCTTCGAACCAACCAGGAACGTGGAAAAGATGCCTTTACAGAATTGGAAACCTGGGCAACCAATCGGCAGGCATTGTTGATAATGGATAATGTAGAAAACACGGAAGAGACTGCAATTTTCGCGGCCCAGATCACAGCCCTTGCCCCTCACCTGGTTTTCCTCTTTACTGCTTACTCTCGTTTGAATCTCTTGGGAGAAAAAGTCCTCACATTAGCTGGGTTACCCTTGACCGACCCACATGATCCAAATAAAAAGTCTGAAGCAGTTCAGCTTTACTTATCTCATTTGCAGCCTGAAAGTTTGCCAGAATACCATAATCAGGGATTTATTGAGAATATCGAGCGTATTTGCTCGCTAATAGAAGGATTCCCACTTGCCATCGCTTTAGCTGCTGGCCAGACCCGTTGTATGTCGTCAAATGAACTTTTATCAGAAATACAACGTAATATGGATATTCTGCAATCTTCTTCAGTTAATTTCCCAGAACGACATCGTAGTATTCAAGCTTCTTTTGAAAACTCATGGAACCATTTGTCTGAGGAAAAACAAAGATCGCTAGCCATGTTAACCATTTTCAATGCACCCTTTACCTGTTCAGCAGCCGAAGCGGTTTTTTCCATCACAGCAGTGGCTCTACGTGACCTGGCGGGTGAATCCTTGCTCACCTGGGACGCGGTGGAACGATATCGCTTTCACCGAACCATTCTTCAATACGCACGAGAAAAAGCCCATTTTTCTGAAGACGAAATAAAAACGATCAAAGAAAAATATCGCTTTTGGTTTCTTCATCGGCTGGAACAATTCAATAATCTACGGGAACTCAACCTTATCTCAGAGAAACTCCAGTCTCTCGAAACAGAACTTGGTGATCTAATTTCATCAACTCATTTTTTCATCGAAGCAAGAGAGTGGAACGAAAGCAAGGCCATGATCAATGGGTTGTACCGTTACTTTGAAGATCGTGGGCTTTTTAGGGATGGTAGTGAGCAATTTGCAGAAATAACGCGTTTGTGTGCTTCTCAAAAAGACGGATTGGAATGCCAGGTGTTGGCTTCATCGCGTGAAGCCATGCTTTGCTTGCGTGCTGGGGATAATGTTCACTCTGCCGAACTGATCGAATTTGCACTTGCGACCGCTAGAGAACAGGGGTGGCTATCTGACTTGGCGTTTTGTTTAAATGTTAAAGCTTCACAAGCACTAAATTTGGGCAGTGCTACCGACGCAGCGAATTTTGCCTGTCAGGCTTATGAGATTTCGCTTCAGGCTGAGAGTGATGAAGAGATCTCACATTCACTCTACAATATGGGACATGCGCAGATCAATAAGGGAGATGTTTCGCTTGGATTTGAGAACTTGACCAAATGTAAGATTCTTTGTGAACAAATAAAAAATTGGCGTAGGCTTACCAAAGCCCTTAACTCATTAGCTGATATCGCCTGTTACCGTTCTGATCTAGAACTGGCATTAGATTTCTTTACCCAGGCTGCGATAATTGCGCGGGAAATTGGCAATCAATATTCAGAAGCGCTGATTACGAATAACATTGGCACTGTATACATGGAACTAAAGAAATATCCCCAAGCAAAAATGTATTTGAACCAAAGCGCCAATACCTGTCAGGCAATCTTTGACCGTGAAGGGGAAGCTGTCGCTCTAGCGAATCTGGGAGAGATCGCCTTAGATGAAGAAGATCTTTCGGAGAGTATGAGACTATGCCAAAAAGCTTTAGAGATCAGCCTGGCAGCGGATTCGAATTGGGGAGAAATGTCTGCCAGGGTAAACCTGGCCCAGGCATTGATCAAATTATATGAGTTGGAAAAAGCGAGAAAAGAGATCATTCCCCTCTTACACCTCTCCCTCCAAACCGACAGTCTGAATTTTTTCTACCGCGGTCTGGTAGAAGCAGCTCGTTATTTAATTGCAGTTAGAAAAACTGAAGGCCTGGTAAGCATCATGAACAAGGCAATGCAATCAGAAGGGATGGAAGACCTTACAAGAAGATGTGCACAGGAATTGATTGCTGGAATTGAACAGGATGACTTTTTTGCTGAAGATTTTTCAAACCAACAAATTTTAGAATTCATCCTGCAAAAGCTTACTGATTAAGAGCATTTGCAACCAATCTATTCATACAGGTGTTACAAAAACAGTACCTTACCCCTCTGAGTAAAAACGACAAGCGTTTATTTTGAAAGGGGGTAATTAACACCAGAATTTGCACTGAAATTGACAAACCCCAAATTGAACCCATAATAAACCGTAACATTGATGGCATCATATTCATCGATCTTGGCGTATTGTTTTTTGATCTCCGAGGAGATACTTGAGCACATTTCGGTGATCTGCTCTTTGGTCAATTTTTGTGTTGAATACGCCCTCACCATGAGAATATTGCTAGTCGTTACCTGGTTATTCGAGTTCGTTTGCACCGCTCGATTGGCGAAGGTGATGTTGGACAAACCATATTCTTGTTTCACTTGCACAGACAAAGCTGATAAGGCAGTATCTTGTGGTTGACTAACAGGCCTGCTGGATATAAAGATCTGACTTCCAATTGTGATCACCGCAAAGGCCAGAGCGATGATCCAGGAATACAATGCTAATTTTGCTGGTTTCTCTTTTGTCTTTTTACCCAGATCCACAACCCGCGTATCAAAGATCAGATCATGCCAGGTCTGGCGAGTCTCTTTATTGATGAG
>CAZWKK010000144.1:0-5489 GCA_964634855.1 uncultured Anaerolinea sp. | reverse complement strand
GCGTGGTCAATAAAGCGCCGAAAAGCCGGCTGAAGAAAATGTCCATCTCTTCACAGGCGTTTGCAGGGTCTTCCAGCCACAGGCGCAAGGTCTCAAATCGATTCCCGGCTACAAAAGTGATGCGTTCCTGCATCGGGGCAGCGATTTGAGCAAAACTGGTAAATTGATGCTCTGCGCGGTTGGGAGAGTATAAGATCTGAGAGAGCAGGTCCGCCCGAATCAGATCGAGATCGGGCAGAACTTGCATTAGCATGTAGCGCAGATCATGGCGGGTGGGGATGAGCTTCCATTCCGGATGGGAAAGTTTGGCCAGGGTGAGCATAGCATTGACCACCGGCTCATCTTCCAGACTGCGTGAGGGGCGAAAGGTGGAGAAGGGTAGCTGGTTTTCTTCAAAGCGTTGCGACAGGGCAAAACGCAGCGAATCGCTCAGGAAAGGCGTGAGCACCACGACCTCCGCCGGAGAAACATCTTGATCTACCACCAACTGTCTGATCTGCTCTACGATCCAATCCATTGATTGAGGGTAGAACTTAAAGGGATGAACAGAAAACGCTTCGAGAACCTCTAAATCATTGTTCTTTTGGCCTTTGTGTTCTCTGATAGAAGTGGAAAGGCATGAAGAAAACTTTTTTATCGCATCAGATTGGATAAATGAACCGGAAAAATCAACTTTCTCACATACGTCCTGCAGACGACTTGCTGAAATTGGATCGGCCCCCAAAAAAGTGCGAAACCCTGCATCCTCATCCTGAATGATGAGAGCAGATTGCAGGTTCGGCATCCAATCCAATATGATATCGTGAGTGAGTGGGACATCTTCTTCCACATTATCGTAAATGAGATGTTTATAGGTGCTGGTGAGATAGTTTTTGCACAAAGTGGAAGGCCACAAATATTGGGCAAAAACCTCAAACTGCAAGGAGAAGTCTAATAAATTATTTTCCAGGCAATGTTGGCGAAATCGCAGCCCGCACTCTTGCACCTGTTCGTAGGCAAGCAACTGTTTTGGGCGGCCTGTCCAGGCAGATTTTAGTTTTTCGGCGATCTCATCGATCTTGAATCCCACCACAGCAGCTTTGTTCAGATTGTCCAGAATCTGACTGTAGGCTCGGTTTGGATCGATAGTGACGCTGTCAAAGTAACCGATCTGAAGCAAAGGCTCCATCAGATGGGCCATGTAATACTGGGCGGTTTCAAGAGTTAAAAAATTGGGAGGCTGATTAGGATGCTTAAAGCCTGCCAGGGGCGCAATCATAGGCCAAAACAAGGCCACCATGCGCTGAGCCAGGCCACCCATGGTGACTACCGAGAGTGATCCACCTGCGGGAAAATCAGATTCACGAGAGACCTCACGATAGGGTTGAGCCAGGCTGCGTTGGGGAGTGAGGATGAGAATGGATTCAGCCGGAATTCCAGAATGCAGCATCTTTTGCAATGCAGCTTGAGCAGCAGTCGATTTACCGCTGCCTGCCGGCCCAGACAAGAAAAGCTTTGCCTGGCCGGCTCTTTCTACAACGGATTTCTGCTGTTCAGAAAGGTCCATCAAATTCCCCTCAAATTTGGATCTCAATAGGCCTCGCCGGCGATGCTATGCAGTACAGCACGAACGAGCAAAGAATCTGCTTCTGCCCTATGTTCGTTCAGCAAAGGTATCTGGAAAAACGCACCGGCTTCTTCCAGTTTGAAATACTTCATGGATCGGCGGGCAGGATCCCAGACGCCTCGAAACTCAGAGTAAATGGAGAGTGCATCCACCATTTGCAGATTATCCCGCCAGGGCAGCCGGTAACGCGCATGGGATTGCTGCATCATACGGTAATCGAATGGGGCGTTGTAAGCTACAATGCTGCGGCCATATAAAAAAGATCGGATCCTCGGCCAGGCGATTGGCCAAGCTGGGGCGGAGGCCACATCTTTATCTGAAATATGATGGATACGCTGAGCATCTGGCGGGATGGGTTTGGTGGGTTTGATCAGCATATTGCTGAGAAGGCTGCCATCAAAATCGACGATCGAGATCTCAACGATCTCGTCGTCTTTGTTTACGCCTGTGGTCTCGGTATCGATATAGACTGGTTTCTGCTCGATGATCTGGCGTGCCATTTGAATGGCATGTTCTTTCGCGTTGTTGGGTGTGTTGAACATGATTTTCCTCGATCAGGGTTGGTTCCACTCATCAATATCGTTTACCATGACAGTGAAGTTGGAAGTTTCGACGGCAGAAATGTAGACGCCGAAATGGCCGTTTTGTTTGTATTTTGAGTCGGTGATATCTTGGATAAATTTGCCATTGATATACAGACTGAACTTGTCGCCGTTTACCATAATACCCAAGCGGTTGGTCTGGTTGGCGCCGCTCAATATACTCGGGTCAGATGTCCAGTTCACCAAGAAATTACGATCAGATGCGCCATTCATGCTAAAGAAAGCAAACTGGCCATTACAGGTGAGTCCATAATAGTAACCAATGCCATCTGTGTAGGAGGGTGACTTCATGACCAGACCGTAGTTATCACTGCCAGAACAGACGCCCGTGGTAAATGTTCCTTCCAGGTAGAAATTCCCCGGTGTGGGATAAGTGAGGCGCCAACGGATGCCCCCCTGGGTACGAGAAGAAACCATATTCAGTGCGCCATCAGAAACACTCATGGTAACGGCGTCGTCTGTGTAGGGCGATTGCAGGCCAAATGAGCTTTTTGTATCAAATGTCTCTGCAAAGGAAGGTAAACCCAGATTCAGTTTGGGGTCATCTGGCAATGACGTGGCTGTGGGTGAAGCTTCTGCTGTGGGGGTTAAAGTAGCTGTGGCAGCAGTTTCTGGCGTGGCCGTTACGATCAACACAGAATCTGGCGTAGCAGTTTCAGTGCCCATGGCCTGTAGCGTCATTGCTACGCGGGTAGAAACGGCGTCGGCTGTCTCGTTGTTTTGAAAAAGCGGAAAGTTGCATGACGTCAGTACCAATAAGAATAAGGGGATTAACCATAGTATCTTTTTCATTTCTCCTCAACTTTCATTAGGGTATTATATCTATTTTGTGTTTTCTTCGCACATCTTCAATTATTAAGTAAAATCAGTTTATGGCACAGACAAAAACTCTTTTGTTTTACAAACCAGACCAGGTTCTATCAACTTTTACTGATGAAACTGGCAGAGAAACGCTCAAGAAGTACATCCCATTTGGTGGAATCTATTCAGCGGGACGCCTGGACTATGACAGTGAAGGATTATTGGTTATCACGGCTGACGGATCGCTCATCAATCGGTTGACTGATCCAAAGAACCATGTAGTAAAAACTTACCTGGCGCAAGTAGAAGGGCCTTGCAGTACTGAGAAACTTTACGAATTGGAAAAAGGGGTTGAAATTGGTGGTTTTAAAACATTGCCCTGCAAAGTGATGCAGGTGGAGGAGCCTGACCTACCTTTCAGGCGTAAGCCTCTAACGCCGCACGCGCCGCTTTTTTGGTTGCGTATACAGATCCGGGAAGGAAAGAAACACCAGGTGCGAAAAATGACAGCAGCTGTGGGATATCCGTGTTTGCGTCTTGTTCGGGTGGCTATTGGGCCTATTGGGCTGGGAAATCTACATCCGGGTGAATGGCGTGAGTTGACCAACCAGGAAATCGAGCAATTAAAACGCAGTAAGTAAGCCCCGTTGTATAATTCGTCTGACCATGAAAACAACCGTCCTTCAATTAGAAGCTTACGATTCTCGCCAATCAATCCTGGATAAGCTCTCCCGAGTAAATGGCGGCAGGATCCTGTTAGTTTGGCCAAAACGGGGCACGCTGGATCTTGGCGAAGTAGATCTGGTGCTCATCGAGCGGGCTGCTGAAGAAAGTTCCCTTTCATTGGCGCTTGTAAGCCATTCACCCCAAGTGATTGACCTGGCTCGGGTGCATTCTATCAATATATTTCAATCCATCCCGGCGGCTGAGCACTCGCGCTGGATAAATGGAAAGAGGATGACTGACGAGCTTACTACTTTGCAATACATCCAACCGAATCAATTGTCAGAACGGCTGAAGCAGAAACCTGACACAGACAAAAGAAATAAGATCGTTTTTTGGACATCTGCAATTTTGAGCGGTTTGGCAATACTCTCATTATGTAATTATTTACTGCCATCTGCGACTGTGAAATTGACGCCAAAAAAGACAGAGAAAACCGTTGATATCCAGGTATGGGGGTCGCCAAAGTTTAAGAGTGTCAATGTGAATGGCAATATCCCCCTGGTTGAAAAGACAATTGAAATCAGCAATTCCAAAACTATACAATCAAGCGGAAAAGTGGCCATCCCTAATGCTTATGCTACTGCGGTGGTGCAATTTACTAACCTCACCACTCAGGATCTGGTAATCCCTTTGGGAACAATCGTTAGCAGTGATAATGAACCAGACCAGAGATTTACCACGGTTTCTGAGATCACCCTGGGGACGGTTAACGCTGCAACGGGCAATGTACCCGTTAAAGCATTGATCCCTGGAAGTAGTGCCAATGTACCTGCTGGCGCTATCCAATTGGTGGAAGGAAGCTTGGGCGGCTGGGTGGAAGTCAATAACCCTGAGCCGGCCAGCGGCGGACTTGATTCGGAAGCGCCATCTCCTAATGAAACTGACTACGCCGCAGCACGAGATGGCCTGTTAGAAGAGCTTAAAACGCAGGCTGCTGCTAATTTTTCCGGCGAGGCTGATTTTAATCTCCTGCCAGATTCAATTCTGATCAGTAAGGTGATTGCTGAAACTCGGTCAGTTGAGGTCGGACAGCCTGGTGGGCAGGGAATCTTAACCCTGAATGTGGAAGTTACAGCTTTAGGCTATTCACAACGTGACATGCAGTCACTGGCTTTACGATCTTTACAGGCCGGCTTGCAGGCTAATGAAATGATTTATTCCTCTACTCCAACTCTTTCTGAGCCTACAAACATTCAATCAGACGGACAGGGAGGATATAAGTGGGTTAATACTGCCGCCATCCTGGTCGGTGCGAATATTGACCCCGCCCAGATCGCTCAACAGATTGCGGGGCAAAAATATGACCAGGCAAGGCAGGAACTTCAAAGCGCCATTCAATTAGCGGAACTGCCTGTATTCAATTCGTTTCTTTCTCCTTTTCGGTTGCCGTGGGCAGCTTTTCGAATTCAGGTAGAGGTTCAATGAAAGAGATTGGGAAGATAATGGCTGTCGATCCAGGTGAAAAAAACATAGGCCTGGCTATCAGCGATGAAACAGCTACTTTAGCCCGTCCACTTCAAGTCATCAGGCATGTTTCAAAAATTGTGGATGCAGCCTTGATCGCGACCCTGGCCGCAGAAAACAATGTGGTAAGGATCGTTGTTGGCGTTGTATTCGGCGAAGATGAGGAAGACATCCCACAAACACGGCATGCCCGCAGCCTGGCGAGTGCGATTGAAGCTCAAAGTCAGATACCGGTCATTCTGTGGAATGAGTTCGGTACTACAAATGCTGCAACGTCTTTATTGATCGAA
>CAZWKK010000143.1:0-5534 GCA_964634855.1 uncultured Anaerolinea sp. | reverse complement strand
GCGTGATCTGCTGCGGCCGGGTGATGGCGCCGCCAATGACCACGGCATAAGCGCCCATGTCAAAAGCATGATTCACCTGCTCCACCGTCCAAAATCGTCCCTCTGCGATAACCGGGATCTCAAGACAGTTGGCAAGGTTTTGGATCAGGTCAAAATCGGGGTCAGCAGACTCTGGCGAATCTGCTGTGTACCCCGAAAGAGTTGTAGAGACAGCATCTGCACCGGCTTTGGCTGCAGAGATTCCGGCAAAAACGTTATCAATATCAGCCAGCACCAACTTGCCTGTCTGTTGTTTAACCTCAGCGATGAGATCAGCAGCCGATTTGTTTTCAGGGTGTAGTCGCAAAGTGGCATCCACAGCGATGATATCAGCACCCGCCTGAGCTACTTCTTTGGCAGCAGCAATGGTGGGGGTGATGTACACCTCACAACCAGGGACCATCTGCTTGTAGAGCCCTATAATGGGCAGATCGACTGCATGATGAATGGCAGCAATATCCACAGGGGTATTGGCACGGATACCGACCGCCCCACCCATCAGCGCAGCCCGCGCCATGGCAGCCATATAAGCCGAGCCATAGAGCGGTTCATCTGGCAAGGCCTGGCATGAGACGACCAGCCCGTGAAATAGACTTTTGATGATCGGGTCCACTACTTTATCCTTAGAAACCGAGCGGATTGTTCTTGTCGCGCGCGGTCAAACGAATCTCTTCTGGCCAGGCCAACTGCACCCCCAGCCCCTCCAGGGTTTTCTGGAAGTCTGCGGTGAGCTTCTTGTCCTGGCTTACCTGCTGCGGTTGAGTGTGGTGCTGCAGACAATAGGCGGCCAGCGCACCAGAAGATTCGCCGATGTTCCACTCGGTGGGATGTTCGCGATAGCAGCCGTTGGTGATATGGGTCACGCCCAGGTTCTTGCAGGCCGGCAACAGATTCTTGACACGTACCGGGATGAGAGAGCCGAGCGGGATCTGGAACGGCCAACTGGGAATATCAATATAGGTGCGCAGGGCAGAACTGGGATGCAAGTCGATGCGGTAGGTACCAATACCCACTGAATCGGCAAACTGTTGTGCGCCGCGCTCGTTGCCGCGGGCAGAAACGCCCACGTGGTTTTCGGTGACGGTGAACTGGGCCTGAATTCGCCTGCTCTCGCGGATGTAAATGGTCTTGGCCAGGCCATCTGCACTGCCGACGGCATCGGCCCGCAGACGCAGACCGGGGTAACCATAACCACCTTCCAGGCGAGGCGCTTCAGTTTGCATCCAGTACAGGAAGGAGAGAGAGAGCTGTTTGGCCCTTTGGGCATTGTGTTCAGCTTCTGCAGGTGAAACACCCACCAGCGGTCCCAGCCAGTAATCTATCTGCGGCCAGTTGACCACAGTCATGTCTGAGGGGTAAAGTCCTTCAGCGTAATGCTTGCGGTAAAAAATGCGCCGGTAGTGCCACAGGTCAATGGCCTCGGTACGGTCAGAGGGACCGTCAAAGATGGGGCAATGGACGGCAGCGAGATCGATCGGTTCAGCGTAATCCCAACTGAGCTGCTTGGCAGGCCAAAAATCGGCTTTGTAGCTGCGCCAAAAATCGTATTCAGCGGGCTTTTCAATGGTGAAATCACCACCAGGAATGTGATCAATAATGAAGCAAGCTGAGACGGCTTGCTGGTCCAGTGGGTCGGGGTCACCTGGCAAAGCATGGGGTTCGCCAGTCTGCGCCTGGCTTTCAGCCCCGCAGATGTGCTCCACCTGCCCCAATTCAAGCAGGTCGCCCAGTTCGGTTGCGTCAAGAACGTAATCAGCCTGGATGGTGATGCGTTCGCCGCTGAGGGTGTTCAGCAACGTCACCGCCTGAACGGTATCCGCATGGGTGGCGACTTCGACCGGCTTGTACTGGTAGAAGATCTGCAACTGCATGCCTGCCTGATAGGGCAGCAGCATGGATTGGATGACCGCCAACGAGACACGCGGCTCATGGCAAAGAAAGCTCACATTGCCCTGCCCCGGGTTGAAGGTGGAGTTTGCGGCCACCTCCGGCTTGAGCGGATAATGCCGGCGGTACACATCACGAATTCCATTTCGAAGCTGGCGATACGTGGCTGTGCAGCCCGTTGATTCGATCCAGGGATGCTCATCAGGGGGCACGGCCTGCGCCGTCATCTGGCCGCCCAACCAATCGGTCTCTTCGGTGAGGATCACCTGGCAGCCCAGGCGTAAGGCAGAAAGAGCCGCGGCCACGCCGCCCAACCCACCCCCAACAACCAGAACTTGAGTTTTGTACTCTTTCATATCAGCCTTTCGATCCTGAGAAGGAGAAGCTTTCTACCACCTGGCGCTGAGCCAGAATGTAGAAGATCAAAACCGGTACCACAGCCATCACAGTGGCGGCCAACTGAACATTCCACAGGGGCTGGCCGTAGGCATCAGTGAAATTGCGCAAAGAGAGCGGTAGGGTGAACAACTTGATGTCGTTCAGGTAAATAAGCGGCTCCAAGAAGGAGTTCCAACTGTACAAGAACGTGAGGATAGCGACAGCAGCCAGGGCGGGTTTGGCATTGGGTAAAATGACGCGGAAGAAAATACCAGGCCGGTCCAGACCATCAATGCGGGCAGCCTCTTCCAGCTCTTTGGGCAGGTTCAGGAAGAATTGCCGCATCATAAATGTAGACATCACCCCATTCGAACCGAGGATGGGCAAAATAATGAGCGGAACATGGGTATTGATGAGGTTGAGCTTCTGCATCATTAAGAAGTTCGGCAGGATCGTTACTTCAGGCGGCATCATCAAGGCAGAGAGCAAGAGCAAGAAGATGATGGAGCTGCCCCAGAAGGGAATGCGGGCGAATGCGTACCCAGCCAGCGAGGAGAAAATGAGCGTGCCCAATGTAACCAGAACCGCAATATACAGACTGTTGAAATAGTGCTGCGCAAAAGGTTGATACGTGAACGCATCAGCAAAGTTCTGCCAATTCCAATGGGTGGGCAGCAGCGTCGGCGGAAAGGCAAAGATCTCATAGGTTTTCTTGAAAGCGCTGGTAAACATCCACCAGAACGGCCAGAGGATGGGAATGGCCAACAATACCAAGACAACATATAACAGGATCTTGTTGAATACTTTCAAGAGAGAAGCAGATTGAAGGGATTTGGAATTAGTTTTCATTGTAACTAAATCTCTTTCGCATGGACCACTGCAACCCGGTCAGGCCTAATGCAATCAGGAATAAGATCACGGCAATGGAGCTGGCGTAACCCGTCTCGTTTACCTTGAAGGCGCTAAAGTACACATAATAGGAAAGCACCATGGTCGAATTGGAGGGACCACCACCCGTCAGCAGCATGATGTGGTCAAAAACGTTCAGCGAACCGATGACGGTGATCACCGTCACCAGCAAAATAGTCGGAGCCAGGAAGGGCAAATAAATATTCCAGATCAAATTCCAGGTGTTGGCACCATCCACACGAGCAGCTTCAAGGTGCTCGCGGGGCATATCTTGCAATGCGGCCAGGAAAAGCACCATGTTGAGGCCAACATTCTTAAGCACACGGGTAACAATGACCCAAAACATGGCCCAGCCTGGTTCAAGCAACCAGTTGGGACCCGTGACGCCGAACAACTTAAGGAATTGATTGATGGTGCCCTGATTGCCCTGCAGCATGAAGCTCCATACGATCGCCCAGGCGACCGCAGAAGTAACTACAGGGGCAAAGAAAACGGTTCTAAAGAAATTGATGACGGCCGATTGACGCGCCAGTAAAATAGCCAGTGTCAACGCCAGCACCAGGTTTAGCGGCACAAGGCCGGCAGAAAAGATGAGGGTATTGACGGTAACCTTACCAAATAATGGGTCGTGCGCGAACAGGGTGATGTAGTTTTGAAATCCAACGAAAGCAGTTTTGCCGCTGAGCAAGTTCTTCTCAGTCAAGCTGTAAACAAAAATAGCAATAATGGGACCCAACACAAAGAACAAGAAGCCAAGAAATTGCGGAGCGATGAACAGGTATCCCCAAAAAGCATCCTTTAATTTCATTCGGCTGATACGTCGATGAAGCGGCGGATTTGATTGACCAGGCGCAGTACTGTTGACCAACGAGGACGTTTCCATTCAAACTCCCAATCTTACGTGTACTCCTGGCGCCTCTTTTGCATGAGGCGCCAGGGAAAAACTGAATTACCAGATCAATTTATTTGAAGTAAGGAGCTGCATCAGCGCAGGCGGCATCCAAAATGGACTGCACGTTGGCGTCAGCGGTCCACAGTTTGTCAAACTCAGCGCGCATCGCCAGATCAATCTTAGCAAAATTCACGTGAGAAGGCAAAACGGTACCGTTCTTGATGCTGTTGGTAACGGCCAATTCAACCTGAGCCGGATCGAGATCGGGGTTGTTGGTGGCGAGGATGCCAGAATCAAGCACCGAGATACGGGTCGGGGGGAAGAAAGCGGCCATCTTGGCAAAGTTTTCTTTGGTGGTCATGAAGGCAACGAAATCTTCTGCAATGGCTTTATTGGGGCTCTTGTCGAAGACAACGATGGCAGCCTGGCCGATCACAGCCTGATTGCCAGAGGGGCCAGCGGGCAAGGGAGCAATACCGAATTTGAAACCGGCATCTTTGAGCTGGGTCAAGCGAGAGAGCTGGGCCAGGGTCATACCAACGGTACCACCAGCGAAGACGGTCTTGTCGCCAGGAGGAGTGATGCTCTTATCCTTGAAGGTCATGTCGTGGAACAGGGTGACGGCCTGAACAGCTGCGGGCTGATTGATCTCGCAGGTGCTTCCATCAGCGCTCCAGGTGTTTCCACCGTAAGCCCAGATGGCGGGAACCAGGGTTGACCACGGCTGGGTGGTGAACATGGCGGCATCGAAACCAACGAAACCATAAGAGCCAGCGGGGCCTTTATCAGTAATTTCTTTGGCGGCTTTGGCCAGGTTTTCCCAGGTCCATTCGTTGTTCTTGATCATTTCATCGGGGGTGGCAACGCCAGCTTTGGCGAAAAGATCAGCATTGTAGACAACGAAGATCGGGGAGTTGGAGAACGGAACACCATACAGGCCTTCACCAGACTGCCAGAGCTGCAGGGCAGGCTGAGAAAGATCAGCGAAGTCGTAATCAGTGTAGGCTTCGAGGGTGGGTTTGAGGTCAGCCAATACGCCAGCATCAACAAATGAAGGGGCGGCAGTTTCCATCAACCAACCGGCATCTGGGGGAGTGCCACCGGCCAACTGGATGGTGACCTTGGAGACATAGTCATCGAAATCGATGGTGTCATACTGCACGGTCACGTTGGGGTGAAGGGCGGTATAGGCAGCGGCGATCTCATTGAGCATGGCAAGGTGTTTCTCATTGCCAGTCCAAACAGTGAAGCGCAGGGTAACCGGGGTGGTGTTATCCACAGCGGTGGTAGCAGCTTCGGTGGCGGGGGCGGTCGTTTCTTCAACGGCCGGGGTTGCGGCAGGCGCCTGGCAAGCAGACAAAACCATGGCAACGACAACAAGCAACACTAATACTACGGAAAACTTCTTGAACATTTTCCTTCTCCTTTA
>CAZWKK010000142.1:0-5541 GCA_964634855.1 uncultured Anaerolinea sp. | reverse complement strand
CGACCATCTGGTCGTGGATCTCAGGCAGGTGCGATTCCAGGGTGATCTGGATGTGATCCAACCCGGCATCCACCAGGGTTTGCAGGTAGGCAGGGTCTTTCAGCTTGCGGCCGTTGGTGTTGAGGCCGGTGATCTGGCCGTTCTGTTCAGCGTGACGGATGAGATCAGGCAGATCGTCGCGCAGGGTCGGCTCGCCGCCGGTAAAGACGATGTGCGGAATGCCCAACTCCCACAGTTTATCCAGCACCTTGAACCATTCTTGCGTGCTCAGCTCCGGGTAATTGCGCGCTCTGGCGTTGTAGCAGTGGGCGCAGTTGTTGTTGCAGCGGTAGGTGAGCGCCAGATCCATGCGATAGGGGGCCGTGGGTGTGGCGCTGAAAGGAGCAGTGGTTTCCAGGTCCAGATCGCAGATGGGGCAGGCGTCTGGAGAAAGTAGATGGTCAAAGGTGGAGCGAAACTCGAGCACATCCTTGTGAGCCTGGTCAAAGGAGACCTGGAACTTCTTTTGCATGGCCCGCGCAGCGGGTTCAGCTTCTGACTGGGCCAGGGTATGGTAGGCCATCAGCGCTGCGGTGGGGTTGAGGTGGAAAATGCGATTGGCGTTGATGATGAGCGTGCCACTTCCGTCAGGATCAAGGCGCAGATGGATACGGCTTTTTTCGTGTTCCTCAGCGCGAACAAAATGGTACACACCGGTGGCAGGCAAAACTGCCACCGGTTTTGATCTGAGCAAAGTGGAAAGACTGCTTTTCAAACTCATTTTTTAGCGACCGCCGCCAGCACAGGCACAGGCACAACCGGCGCAGGCACAAGCGCAGGCACAGGAATGACCGCCGCCACCACCAGAGCTACGATATGTAGAGGGAGGCGGAGGAGGATTGGTAACATTGGTGACGCCGCCAGTAAAGGAGGTGAGGTCACCCAAGACTTTGGATGAGAAGTTCTGTACGCCGCCCACAACAGAGGCTGCAAAGGCAGAGCCTGGCAGACTGGGCAAACTGACCTGACCGCCGCCGCTGGTGGAATGACCGGCTGAGCCGGAGCCAAAAGTGGATGTGGCAGTAGAGGTGCTTGGGCGGGCGAAAGTGGGATCATAGCGCCACCACCAGGTGGGGGTGGGGATGTAGACGGGTCCACTGAAGGTCTGGGTGGTACGGGTATCGTACTGGCGGTCCAGCATGGTCCAATCCATAACGTCTTCGTAGACCTGACCCTTTACCTCAGGTGTGGCAGCTTGTTCCACCTGATCCCAGGCACGTTTGATGATGTCTTCATAGAAGACGACGGTCTCTTTTTTACTGAAACCCTTCATCTTTTCACCGACGGTGCGGATGAGGCCGACCATCATGGCCTGCAGCAGCTTGCGTCTCTGGGCAGAATTGGTCTCTGCAAAAGCGGCAAGGAAATCAGTCTCGTAAGCGTACAGATCCGCCGGCAACGGCTCAGAGGGTTTGATAGTGAGGGGATCCTTGACGATGACCTCAGCAGCGTTCTTTTTGAGCAGGCCAAAGAGGACCATGGTCATGATCTTGTCCATGGGTTGTTCCATGAGGATGGCGGCTTCTACCGCGGTAAGCCCGCGTTTGATGCCATGCCCTTCCATGGAGATCTTGGGAGGCAAATACTGCAATTTGCGTTTCTTGGCACCAATGGTGGCGGCGTAAATGGTGAGGCCAAAGAAGCCCAAAAAGCCGAGGCACATCAGGAGTGGGCAAAGCGTATCCAGGCTAAAATTGATGCCGCCGCTGGAATTACTGGAGCCGGGGTTGGAAGAAGGCGGGACATAAGGTGCAGTGGTGATGGCGCCTTCCGCCAGCACACGGGCCGGGAAGCTGGCCCCAAAGGTGTACTGGGTGTAACCATCCGCCTGGTCAGAGATCCAGGTGTAGAAGATGCGGCCGTCATCCATGATCTTGGATTCAGGTTCAGTCGGACCGGGCCAACCACCAGAAGGTTCGTAATAACGAGGTTCTTTGTCGGTAAGGCCAGCCGGGAAGAGGAAGGTAACCTGTAAATTGGTATTGCCGTGAACGTATTGGCTGCCAAACCAGTTGGGAGAAAATACAAAGCTGGCGTATTTTTCAGATTCTGTCTGTGTTGCTTCGTAGAGCACATTCTTCACGGTTTGAATATGGCAGGTGACGGTACCCGTGCCGCCGGCAGGGATCTCGTTGTCTTGCAGGTAAAGCGAGATGCCGGGATAGACCACATCAGAATCAGTGATCTTGTTGACGGGTTTGCCGTCAATGGTGGCGGTGATGGTCTTGAGGGTGTAATCAGAATTGGGCATGCCGATGTCGACAATATCGATGGCATGGGCGCCGGAGTCATTGATAAAGGTAATCGTGTAATCAATGGAGATTGAGCCGTCTGTGTTGATGGTGACCACAGCGGCTTCTTCTGGCATCTGGAAGCGGTAGTCCTGGGCGTAGACGGGGCTGACGCTGCCGGCCAGAAACACAAATATCAATAACAGACACAAGTATCTTAAGGGTTTCATTCTCCCTCCCTGTTGAATGGAAAATTTACCACTTGGGGTCTTCGGTCAGTTGATAAGAGGTATGGCAATATGGGCAGGTTACCATGGGGGCACCTGCAACCATTTGAATATCTTTTGGAGAAAGCACGCCACCGCAGCTCTGGCATTTGATGGTATCCATCTTCACGTTGCCGGGGAGATCAACATTGAGGGTGATGTTGGTATCTGGGGTCTTGGCAGCCTGTTTGGCAGCAAAGAAAATGATGACCAAACCGATGGCGATGAATACGATACCGATCGGAAGCCACCCCATGGAACCAGATTCACGATTGGTCGCGCCAAGTACCATTAAGGCGCCGAACAAGATCAAAATAACTGCGGCAATAATTGCAACAATTTTTCCAGCTTTCATTTGGCCTCCATTTTTTCAATAGTGTAACATAATAATGATATTGAGAGACAACTTTTAAAAACCAGTTCGTATTTGCACTGACCCTTTGCTATAATTCGAACAAAGGAAGGCACCTATGGCAGATGAATCCATTCGCAGTGAATATGAAGCACTGAAAAAAGAGATCAATTTCCATTTTTATCGCTACCACGTGCTGGATGATACATTGATCAGCGATTATGAATACGATGCGCTGATCAAAAAGTTGCGCGCCCTTGAGGAGAAGTACCCAGAACTGGCCACGGCAGATTCACCTTTACGCCGCGCAGGCGCCAAAGCGCTGGACAGGTTCGTCAAGGTGAAACACCCTGCGCCCATCCTCAGCCTGGCAAATTCATTTAGTGGCGACGATCTGCGCACCTGGTATGAGCGTATCGTCAAACTTGATAATCGGGTAGCCAGATCTGGCTTTGTGCTCGAGCCAAAGATCGACGGGTTGACCGTAGTCCTTCATTATGAGAACGGCCTCTTTGTGCGCGGCGCCACCCGCGGAGATGGCGAGATCGGTGAGGACATTACCGAGAACCTGCGCACCGTCAAAGCAGTGCCGCTGCGCATTCCCATCGGCAATGCAGACGTTCACGTCCCCTCACGATTGGTGGTGCGTGGTGAGGCTTTCATTTTCACCAAAGAATTTGATGAACTCAACCGTAAATTGGAAGAAGCCGGCGAGAAGACTTACCTGAACCCGCGCAATACCGCCGCTGGATCGCTGCGTCAATTAGACCCGGCGCTGACGGCTACACGGCCGCTGACACTCTTGACCTATGCCATTGTGGATAGTTCAGAGCCAATGCCGGCCACCCAATGGGGACTGCTGCAGTATCTCAAGTCGCTTGGCTTCCCGGTCACAGACCTGGCTGAGCGGGTGGGCAGCATCGACGAAGTGGTGAGCCGTATCCCTGCCTGGACGGAACGACGCGATAAGATCCCCTTTGAGGTGGATGGCGTGGTCATCAAACTGGATGATCTGGCCCTGGCTGCTGAATTGGGCTTTGTGGGCAAAGACCCGCGGGGAGCAATGGCCCTCAAATACCCGGCCAGAGAAGTGACCACCATCCTCAAAGACATTGGCGTCAATGTTGGGCGCACAGGCGTACTGACCCCCTATGCCATGTTCGAGCCGGTGGAAGTAGGCGGGGTGGTGGTGAAACAGGCCACCTTGCATAACTTTGACTATATTGTAGAAAAAGATATTCGCATAGGCGACCGGGTGCTCATCAAACGCGCTGGTGATGTGATCCCCTACGTGATCGGCCCGATCGTTGAGGCGCGCAAAGGGAATGAGCGCGTCTTTGTGCCGCCGGCAGCTTGCCCGTCCTGCGGTCAGCCCACCGAGCATCTGGAAGGCGAAGTGGCCTGGTATTGCGTCAATTCAGCCTGTCCTTCGCAACTGGTGCGTAATGTGGAGCATTTCGTCTCGCGCGGCGCCATGGAGATCGTA
This sequence comes from uncultured Anaerolinea sp., assembly GCA_964634855.1. GTDB lineage: Bacteria > Chloroflexota > Anaerolineae > Anaerolineales > Anaerolineaceae > UBA6107. The sequence goes on along the minus strand of CAZWKK010000142.1, from coordinate 1,167 downwards.
GGGCTGGGCATCAAGATTGTGGAGCAGATCATCGAAGCCGGGTTGGTGCATGATGTGGCTGATCTTTACACCCTCACCAGCGAACAGCTTTTAAAGTTGGAGGGTTTTGGCGACAAGAAGGCCGATAACCTGATCGATGCCATCGCTACCTCACGGCAACAGCCTCTTTCGAGGCTCATCAATGCACTGGGTATCCGTGGTGTGGGCGAGGTTTTGGCAGTCGACCTGACCCGGCATTACTTCAATTTAGACGATCTGAGCCGGGTCAGCGAAGCTGACTTGAGAAATATTGAAGGCGTCGGACCTAACATCGCCAAAGCCATTGTCGATTGGTTTGGACGACCTGCCAACCAGGCAGTGCTGAGCAAGCTCAAAGCGGCAGGCGTTTGGCCAGTCGTCGATGAGGTCAGCACCCGGCCGAGTGCAGCTCAGGTGTTGAACGGCCTGGTGTTTGTCATCACCGGCACGCTGCCGACCCTTTCCAGAGATCAGGCCAAAGAGCTGATCGAAAAATACGGCGGCAAAGTGACGGATAGCGTGAGCAAAAAGACGAATTACCTGGTGCTGGGCGAGAACGCCGGTTCCAAGCTGGACAAAGCCAATGAGTTAGGTGTGGCCAAATTAAGTGAAGAAGGACTGTATCAGCTCCTGGCTGATTTTGGTGAAAAACAATGAAATACCCCTCTCTCATCCTCAGACCCGGCCGTGACCGCTCTGTTTTACAGCGTCACCCCTGGGTGTATGCCTCTGCCATCGATTCTTTGGGTGGCAAACCTGAAGCGGGTGAGACGGTCTTCATCCGCAATTCTTCTGGTGAACCGCTGGCGCTGGCAGCCTACAGCCCCATCTCTCAGATCCGTGCTCGCATTTGGACCTGGGACACAGAAGCCAGCATTGACCGCGATTTTTTGACCCGACGGCTGCAACAGGCCATTGACCTGCGGGCGCAGGTGATCCCGGCCGGTGCGACCACTGCGGTTCGCCTGGTTCATGGTGAATCTGACGGACTGCCGGGGCTGATCGTGGATCGCTACAACGACACGCTGGTGCTGCAGGTGCTCACCGCGGGCATGGAAGCCCTCAAACCATTGCTGGTGGAGCTGCTGCAAGACCTGACCGGATGCACGCGCGTGTTGGAACGTTCTGATGTAGATGTGCGTGAATTGG
>CAZWKK010000141.1:0-5555 GCA_964634855.1 uncultured Anaerolinea sp. | reverse complement strand
TGAGTTCAAACGTGATGGAAGGTACGATCACTTCATCTTTGTAGCCAATGGTCAGGTCTTTGGCCAGAATGAAGGGGGAGACTTGCGCAGAATTATCCATGCGTCCCCCTTTCCAGGCGGGCGATGCGGTTTGCCTGAGCATTTTTGATGAAGAGAACCACAAAGAAGATAATCGTGGCCACCAAAACGATGGAGGAACCCGCAGCCAGATTGAAATGGTAGCTGATGAGCAGCCCTGAGTAAACAGAAACCATTCCGATCAGCGAGGCATACACCATCATGGCCTTGATGCGTTTGGCCAGAAGGGCAGCAGCCCCCGCAGGCGCCAGGAGCATGCCAAAGACCAGCATGGTACCCACCGTCTGAAAGGAGATGATCACCGCCAGGGCGATCATACCCAACATGATGTTATGGTAAAGTTTTGATGAAAAGCCAGAAACCTGCGCCTGCTCCGGGCTGAAGCACAGCAGCAAAAAGGGACGGGCAAACACAACTGCCACCACCAGAATAACTGCGGTGGCGATGGCTTGCAGGATCACAGAAGTGGAATTGATACCCAGGATCTCGCCAAAGAGAATGCGTACCAGGTCACCGCTGAAGGAGCTGGAGCGGGAAACGATGACCACGCCCAACGCAAGCATGCTGACAAAGAGCAACCCGATGGCGGTATCGGAGGAGAGTGAGGTTTTCTGGGTGATGAGGCTGATGCCGCTGATCATCACCACCGCGCTGATGGCCGCGCCCACAATGCCGGGCACACCCAGCAAAATGGCAATGGCAATGCCAGGCAATACCCCATGCGCCAGCGCATCACCAATGAAGGCCAGACCGCGCAGCACAATGAAGGTTCCCACCACGCCGCAAGAAATGGAGACCAGAACCCCGGCCAGCAACGCCCGCAGCATGAAAGTATTTCCTAAAAATGGATCTACAAATAAGTTCATACACTCCTGAAAAACAACCAGAGGCTGGCTTAAGCCTCTGGTTGAAGTATATCAAAGAAAGGACCCTGCCGTTTACTGCAAATTGGTGACGATGACCGTCATCAGATTTCGCAGAAAGGTAAAGTACGAGCCATCAGCAGGCAGCGAATGGGTAGTGATCTCTACCACTTTGGCTCCGGTTTCTTTGCCGATGGTCTCCGCCACGTTGGCCGGGGTACCCAACTCGGTAAAGACCGCTTTCACACTGTTCTCTTTGATCACCTGCGCCAGCGCCGACATATCTGCTGCTGAAGCTTCAGACTCGGTGGAGAGGCTGGGCACAATGGCGCCGATCAGCTTGAGGTTGTAACGCTGGGCAAAATACCCCAACGATTCATGACCGGTAACCAACTTGCGTTGAGAATCAGGCACTGTATTTACCTGGGTGGTCAGTTCATCATTCAAAGCATCCAGCCTGGATTCCAGGTCAGCAGCCTTCGTTGAGACATCCAGGCCGAGATCACTCTTCAACTGTGATGCCAGAGCAACTACAACGGTCTTCATGGTCAACGGATCTGTCCACAAATGCGGATCCTGGGCACCCACTGCCTGGTCAGGGTCCCCACTGGGGATGCCTTCGCCCTTGCCAACAACACGGATGGTAATGTGGTCAGATGCGGTGAAGAACTTGACCCCTGCTTCTCTGGCCTGGCCGAGTGCCTTCTCCATACCACCTTCCAACCCCAGCCCATTTTGCACGATCATATCTGCATGGGTAAGGATCTCGATGTCTTTGGCAGAGGGCTCCCACTCATGCGGGTCCTGCCCATCCGGCATGGAGACGACTACATTGGCCTGATCACCCACCAATTCCTTGACCACGGAGCCCAATATGGAATAGGTCACCACTATGGTCTTTTTGCCATTATCTGACGTCGAAGGTGTAGAGGCGCAAGCCGATAGTACCAAAGCCATAATCATCAGGGCGATGATCGTAATGAACAGCCTATTTTTCATTCTTCTCCTGGTACGCATACAAACGATGAAGTCTCTCTCAGAGTAAAGGAGAAATACTTCCCTGTGTAGCGTTTTGAATTCTATACATGTTTTACCATAAAAACAGTAAACATTACAATAAAAATAGTATATTAAGATATAATCGAGTCGAGGATCTTATGGAACTAGGTATCGGTGATCGGTTAAAACAATTACGAATTCAAAAAGGGTATTCCCTGCGCTTGTTGGCTGAACTCAGTGGGCTGAACATCAATACCCTGAGCATGATCGAAAACGACAAGACCTCCCCTTCAGTCGCAACGCTGCAAAAACTGGCTGGTGCGTTGGAGATCCAGGTGGTCGACTTTTTCATGCCCACCAACGAGAAAGACCAGGTGGTGCTCACCCGGGCAGAAGAGCGTAACTCTTCCCTGTTGGGACAAACCCGCATGCAATCTTTAGCTTCAGGCTTTGTCAAAGAAGGCGTGCGCGCTTTTGTGATGACCATTCCCAACAAAGAAGTAGCCAGTCCCCATGCAGTAGATCATTCTGGTTTTGAGTTCATCTATTGTCTTTCTGGCAAGCTGACCTATCATGTGCAGGACGAGACGTATCAGCTTGAGGCTGGCGACAGCCTGATCTTTGACAGCAGCGTGGACCATTGCTGGGAGAACAGCCAGGAAGATACGCCTGCACAATTCTTGTTAGTCTTAGCCGATGAAGTGCCCAACCAGGAAACGATCCAAAAACATATTTTATCCGGGTGTTACCTCAAGGAGAAAAGCATGAAAATTGCAGTCATTACTGAAGATCAGCAGACGGTTTGCCAGCATTTTGGCCGCGCTCCCTATTATCTGGTATTTTCAATTGAGAATGACAAAGTGGTGAGCAAAGAAGTCCGTGAAAAACTGGGTCATGCCCAGTTGGGTGGTCACAGCCACGAACATGGAGAGCACGGCGAGCATGGTGAGCATGGCGAACACGGCTCTTCTGGTGAAGGCCATGCCAAACATGTAATGATGGCCGAAGCCATTTCGGATTGTGAGGTTTTGCTTTGCGGCGGCATGGGTCGTGGCGCTTACGAGAGCATGCGCATGCTGGGCATTACCCCGGTGGTGACCACAGTGGCCGATGCTGAAGAAGCCGTCAACCAATACGTTGCAGGCACTTTGCAAGACCATACAGAAAAGTTGCATTAAATATTAAAAGGGGAATGATATCCCTATGGGAAATCATTCCCCTTTCACGTGGACCACTACCTGACCGAAACTCAGAATTCAAGATTTTAATTCTTTCCCAGCACATGTCATGGCTAGTATGAGAAACTCACTTACAAATAGCGCCTATTTACAGATTACGCAGGTCGCCTGGCGGATCTCTCCCAGGTGATAAGCGGTATGGGTGACGATGGCCAGAACGCCTTCCAAGGGACGCTCTGCACTCCAATCTTCCAGAGCAGCCAGGCGTTCTCTTAAACGTCGATACGTGTTCTTGAGTGTCTCAACAATGCTCTGCCATTCTTCCGGAGTCACTTCTCGGGTGGTGCGCCAGACCTCGCCCCAATCTGCCCGCGAATTATCATTCTCTAACATATAGCGTTCCAACACTTCCAGGTAGAAGTTCACATGCTTCACCTGAGCGGCAATGGAAGCGCACTTTTCAGAGACCGGAATCGAAGCCTGTTCCGCGCTGATGCCAGCCAGGGTTTCAAATAACGAGGTACCGCCATCCAGGTAGATGCCCTGCACCGATTCAAACGTCTCATCCAGTAGGCTGTTAAGAATGGGCAATAACTTTACTTTCAGGGTTGTTTCACTCATGTACTACCTCACTCCTCAAAAACAAATTTCGTCGGATCATCGGTGAATTTGGTCCATGCCAACACCTTTTGTGCGGTAAAAACGAAAAGCCCACCAGCATCCCACTGATCAGGCTCAGGGGCATAGCCCAGATCACGATACTTTTCACCATACAACCGCGATACTGTTATGGCTACATCTGCCTCTGGTTTGGCAATGGCACTGCCAGACCCGTAGGCAATGACCACTTCATCGCCGCTTTCCAGGTGTACCGCCATGTTGGGATTAACCTTCATATTACGGGCATGCTTGGTCTCAGGACTGCCATCAAAGTAAAAGCTCCGGCCCACCCAAACTCCCCACTTGGGTACCACGTGCGGATGCCCATTGGGTTGGGTGGTGCATACCCAATAATTGATGGCATTTCCAAGGCGGGTTTCCACCTCTTGCCAGGTTAATAAACTCTTGGGATTTTCCAGATACCCTTCAGGGAATTGCGGACGTAAAATTTTGGGTTCAGACATTGATCCTCCATTATTGAACCAATAAGAGAAAGGGGAATGCAATGAATCTTCAAAACAAGAACATCCCCGTTGGTCGAGGGCGGGGATGTCTGGGAATCGTTGTTGAAACTCGTCTTACTTTGCGGTCAGATCTTCCACCTTGGCGTCTGGGGCAGCTTTCTTGACGGCTTCGATGCCCTTTTCCATGGCGGATTCTGAGGAATATTCCTCGCTGGTGCCGATGGGTTCATTGTTGCCGGCTTTCAGTACAAAGAACGGTTTGCCGTTCTTGGCAACTTTCTTGTCGTAGGCAGAATCAAGCTGTGAGTTCTTTCGTACAGACTCGATGCCTTTTTCAGCGCTGGCTTTGGCCTTGTAGGTCTCACTGGAAAGGATGGGCTCACCATTGGCCGCTTTAAGGACGAAAACGAACTGTCCATTCTTGGCGTCTTTGATCTCAAATTTTGCTGCCATATTTGTCCTCCAAAAGAATAAATATTTTGTTTATTGCAACTCACTATCATTATACATAAAAAGCATACCAATATTGTCAAAAATCCATGGAATTTTCTGAAATCCAGCAAATCAATCGTTCTGTGGTATTCTTTGGGTGCGTAAATCTTCGAAACAAGGAAGGATTTTTCCGCAATGCACGGTCCATTACACGGCATCATCCATGCTTCTGATGAAAAACCCAAGATAACACGAACTCTGCTCAAACGAGTGCTCTCTTATGCCAGACCCTACTGGGGCTCACTGGTATTACTGCTTTTCTTGATCCTTGTCTCCGCCGGTCTGGGTCTCCTGACCCCACTGGTGATCCGCCAACTCATCGATCAGGCACTACCCAACAAAGACCTCCATCAGCTCGTGTGGTTGGCGTTGGCCTTGTTGGCTCTGCCTGCCCTCAACGGCGGGCTCACCGTTTTCCAACGGCGGGTCAGCTCCAGTGTAGGAGAAGGCGTGATCTACGACCTGCGCGTGGCATTGTATTCCCGCCTGCAGCGCATGTCTTTGCGTTTCTTCACCAACACTCGCACCGGTGAGCTGATGAGCCGGCTGAACAATGATGTCGTCGGCGCGCAGACTGCCATCAGCAGCACCATTGTGGGCATCGTCACCAATCTCATCCAGGCTGTTGCTGTTCTTCTGGTGATGTTGTTCATGGAATGGCACCTCACCCTCATCGCCATGGTCATCATGCCGCTCTTCCTGGTGGCCACACGCAAATTGAGCTTCAAACTGCGCGATATCGCCCACAAACAAATGGAAGCCAACGCCCAGATGAACGCCATGATGAACGAAACGCTCAACATTGGCGGCGCCCTGCTGGT